>CAZYOT010000098.1:0-1519 GCA_964649305.1 uncultured Bdellovibrionales bacterium | reverse complement strand
GTGTACAAAGTAGAACCAGGTGGCAAGCAGAAGCTTCAAGAAAAAAATAGCAAGTGGATCAACGATGACTATGTGAAGTTCATTCGTTTTGCTGAGAGTATGATAGCCAAAAATGGCGAGGGAGTAGTGGGGATGATTACCGCGCATGGCTATATAGACAACCCTACCTTTCGGGGTATGCGCTGGCATCTTCGCACTACTTTCGACAAGCTCTACATCATAGACCTGCATGGCAATAGCAACAAGAAAGAAGTTAGTCCAGATGGCAGCAAGGACGAAAACGTCTTTGATATCAAGACGGGCGTGGCTATTATCATTGGCGTAAAGACTGGCGAGGTAAAAGGTCAGAAGAAGGCTCTCGCCACTGTCTACAAGACCGACCTCTACGGTACCCGCAAATCCAAGCTCTCTATGCTCGAAGGAGCGACTCTAAGTACACTCAAGTGGGACGTGCTCCCAGATGAGCATGACGTTTGGAAGGTAGAAGGAGTAGGGAAAAAGAAATACCAGGAAGGTTTTTCGGTAGAGGAGGCATTTCCTGTAAATAGTGTAGGAATAGTGACTGCCAAAGATAAGGTGCTTATCAATAACGATAAAGAACAACTGCTCAAAACAGTCGGAGAATACTATCAAATAATACCAGAAGATCACTTTGTACAAAGAATTGCTTATCGACCTTTTGATAAGAAATTTGTGTATTTTGATACTGCTAAAATAGAACGTGCCCGAGAAAAGGTAATGCAGAATTTTGTCGGTGAAGAAAATAGAGGATTGGTTTTTGCAAGAACGCAGAAAAATCCAGATTGGAATGCTCTATTTATTACAGATACCATTATAGAAACAAAATTAGGCGAAGCAAGTACGCAATCGGCCGTAGCGCCTTTATATGTTTATTCTGAAAATGGTGAAAAAAGCGCCAATCTTAACGACGACATCTGGCAAAAAATTAATGATATAGTCGGCGAGATCACGCCAGAAAATATCCTGGACTATATCTATGCAGTGCTGCATAGTCCACGCTACCGTAGGGAGTATGGAGAGTTTCTCAAGAGTGATTTTCCACGAGTACCATACCCAAGTGACCAGGAGGCCTTTTGGTCTCTCGTAGCCCTAGGTACTCGACTTAGTGAACTTCACCTCATGACTGCTCCTGAGAGTGAGTCACTCATTACTACCTATCCTGTGGCCGGAGATAATCTGGTAGAAAAAGTACGCTATGAGGAAGGCCGAGTGTACATCAACGACACACAGTTTTTTGGAGGAGTGTCTGACTCTGTCTGGCACTTCTATATCGGAGGTTATCGGCCAGCTGAGAAATACCTAAAAGACCGCAAGGAGAGAGCACTTACCGGAGATGAGATTCGTCAGTATCAGAAGATTATAGTAGCTCTGTCTGGTACTATAGAGAGGATGAGAGAGATTGACCAAGTCTGGTCTGTATAAAAAATACCTAACCAAAAAAATATGCAGAATAAAAACTTACGGGTGTATATAGAAGAAGCGAAAGAAAAGGGAATTG
>CAZYOT010000097.1:270-1544 GCA_964649305.1 uncultured Bdellovibrionales bacterium | reverse complement strand
GTCTCCACGAATCTTCTTGACCGCATCATCGAGAGTGAGATTAGTAGTTTTTTCACCATTGATTTCAATAATTCTGTCTCCAGCGAGTAAGCCAGCCTTCTCGGCCGGACTTTCATCGAGAGGTGCAATGACCGTAATGACTTCATCTTTCATACCCATTTCAGCTCCAATACCAGAGAAGGTACCTGAGATATCTTCTTTGAAGGCAGCGTTTTCTTCTGGGCTAAAAAAGGTCGTATACGGATCACCAGTTGCAGCGAGCATCCCGTCTATCGCACCATAGAAAAGCTTAGTGGCATCCAGGTTGGCTCTATCAACATACTTATCACGAAGAATAGACCATACTTTCCAAAAGAGGGAGAAGTCGATTGTCTTGTCACCACTGTCTTTGTTAAGAAAAACGGCGTCCTCAGGCGCAATCACTCCACCACTATTGCTCCCACTACTCTTTTCCTGACCCTTCTTAAAGCCCACAAAGTAGCTTCCTCCAATCAAAAAAATGATAAAAAAAACAAGAAAGCTTTTATGGAAAAGTTTCTTTTGCTTGAGGTAGAGACTCTCATCTATCCCTTCTGGGTTTACTCCTGTGTCTACTTTTTCGGCCTCATCCATATACAAAGTTCTTAAAAAATAGTTGGTGGTTTTTTGCCTCGATACTTCCAAAAGTACTTGATGGCACTCTCAATATGATACCAGGTAAGCCTATTTGAGAGAAGTGAGCGGATAAAGCCCCCCTTGCCACTACCTTTGGCATGATAGTGATACAGATAGCACTTTGGATAGTACACGACTCGCAAACCCTTCTCCCAAAATCTACGACACCAGTCTACGTCCTCCATGTACATAAAAAAACGATTATCCATATAACCTACTTGTAGTGCAGTCTCACGCTTTACAAGCAAGGCTGAGCCAATCACCCATTCAGCTGATATCGGTTCTTTGGGGTCACCTACTTCTTTCATGGCAAACCAATCCAGATGTCTCTTGGCAAAACCAAGACGACCAAGAAAGGTACGGCGATAGAGAATAGTTACTGGCTTATAAAAACGAAAGCAGCTCTGCTGTACAGAACAATTGAAGTTGTACTGCGTAGGACCTAGGATACCGATCTCTGGATGACTTTTGATATAGGCCAAAAGCTCTGGTACAGCTCCCTCTGTCAGAATAATATCGCCATTAATAAGGAGGACATACTCTCCACGGGCTTCATCGAGTGAAGTATTGATAAGTGACTTGAAGCCAACATTTTCTTTGAAGGGCAGGAAGCGAACATG
>CAZYOT010000097.1:0-260 GCA_964649305.1 uncultured Bdellovibrionales bacterium | reverse complement strand
TTCCTCTCGCATGAGCATTTCTGTTACTTCCTCAGTCGCGCTATCTACCACCATGACTTCATAGCGAAGACCGCTTCCTGGCATGAAGCGGTCTATGGATTCAAGACAAAGACGGAGTAGCTCTGGGCTTTTGTAGGTGTTGATGGCAATTGAAAGCTCCAATGGTTCCATACCTCTTTGGTTTTTATCCTATCGTACTTAGTTAAGAGAATTCTTAAAGAATTCGTGTAGGCGATCATAGTTATCACCACGTGGAAGCA
>CAZYOT010000096.1:0-1547 GCA_964649305.1 uncultured Bdellovibrionales bacterium | reverse complement strand
CCATGCCTCGCCCTCTCTCTATAGGCAAATACCCCAAGGCTATCCTCCATATCGACGGAGATGCTTTTTTTGCTTCGTGTGAACAAGCCAGAAACCCTGAGCTCCGAGGCAAAGCGGTAGTCACTGGCAAGGAACGTGGCATCGCATCATCTATGAGCTATGAAGCCAAAGCCCTGGGTATCACTCGGGCCACGAGGATTTCTGATATCAAAAAGCAATTCCCAGAAGTTATCATCATTCCCTCAGACTATGAGACCTATGCCCTCCTCTCTAAGCGCTTCTACGACGTTGTGAGGCGCTATACACCCGAGGTTGAGGAGTATGGTATAGACGAGTGTTTTGCCGACCTCACAGGCTGGCAGAGACCCCTCCACATGAGCTACCGCAAAATTGCCGAAAAGATCCAGACAGAGCTCACTCAAGAGCTTGGTTTTACTTTTTCTATCGGCCTCGCCTCTACCAAAGTCCTCGCCAAGATTGGCTCCAAGTGGCAAAAGCCTCATGGCCTCACCGCCATCCCCAACAAGCACATCCACCTCTATCTCGACCAGCTCGCCATAGGCGACGTGTGGGGTATCGGCCCACAGACCACTGCCCTCCTCATGAAGTATGGCATTCGTACAGCACTTGATTTTTGTCACAAGAGTGAAGACTGGGTCAAACAGCACTTCACCAAACCTCAACACGAAATATGGCAAGAACTCCGTGGCCAGAGCGTCATGCCCCTCAAAGACGAAGCCAAAAAAGAACACTACTCAGTGCAGAAAATGCGCACCTTCACCCCGGCATCGAGCGACCCGCAGTTTGTGTTTTCTCAACTGTGTAAGAATATAGAAGCGGCGTGTATCAAGATCCGCGGATACAAACTCGAAGCCAAGAGAGTCTCTATCCTCCTTCGTACTCAGGGTTTTGATCATCGGCGCGCAGAGCTAGTCCTCTCTCGAGCTACTAACTTCAGTCATGAGATTATTGATATCATCCGCCCTATTTTCCAAGACCTCTACCAGCCTAGCACCTTCTACCGAGCCACTATGGTGAATCTCTCAGAGCTCACAGCTACTGAGTACCAAGGAGACTTGTTTGGAGGCTCAGTACGAGTAGAAGCCTACCGTAAGCTCTACCAGGGTATCGATAAACTACGAGAAAAATACGGCAAAGACACAGTACATCTCGGCTCATCTTTTGCAGCACATCAGTTTTCGCAGCACGTAGTAGAACGAGATAAAGTCAGTCAGTTTGAACGCGAAAAATTCAAAGGTGAAACAGGTAAGAAGAGAGTGTACCTCCCAACGCTCAATGTTTGTTTGGAGTAATCTTCTTTATACTAACTTCCTGCTATTTTTATACTCTTTTTTTGAATTTTTGCACAAAGTACTGCAAAAGAGTGGTCCAAGGCTACAACTGTATAACTTTTTGGACAATCAACCGCTATGACCGCATCGCCTAATGCACGATTATTAGTCTGTTTATCAGCCTTAATTAAATCCTCATTAATTTCTACTAAAACTTTGTATATTTTTTCAAGGGGTTTAGTATTATAATCACTA
>CAZYOT010000095.1:0-1643 GCA_964649305.1 uncultured Bdellovibrionales bacterium | reverse complement strand
GACTGAGGAGGTATTGCACATCTTCGACAGGGATATGCAGCTTCGCAAGAAGAAAGACTTGGTCAAGAAGTTTATCGAAGAGAACCTACCTAAGCTCAATAAGGCTGATGACGTAGAAAAGGCGTTCGGTGAATTCTGGCAAAGTGAGCGATCCGAGGTTCTCAAGAAACTAGCCGAGGACGAGCATATCCCGGTAGACAAAATCGAGGGGCTGATTGGCGACTACCTCTATACCCAGAAACTCCCTCGAGAGCAGGACATCGCCGACCTGCTCCCAGAGCAGCCAAGGATACTTGAGCGAAAAGGCATCGTTACCCGCATTAAGGGCGCTATCGAGGGTATCGTGGATAAGTTCGAGTGGTAGGCCAAAACCGCACACTGGGGCGTATACGGCGATACAGGGGCAAGTAGCAGGCATGTATGAAAAGGCAAAAAGACATAAAAACTAGGATATTTGCACAAAAGCTGATAGACGACATTGAGAAACGCATTCGTGACAGTCGTGAGGATTTTGCTGCACCTTCATACGATGATTTTTGCAGATACTCAAATAAG
Source organism: uncultured Bdellovibrionales bacterium (assembly GCA_964649305.1). Lineage (GTDB taxonomy): Bacteria > Patescibacteriota > Minisyncoccia > Moranbacterales > UBA1568 > UBA1568. Next base: position 1,088 of record CAZYOT010000095.1, on the reverse strand, counting down.
GAAATCTTTAAGTATTTAGATATCAACTACGCAGACCTAATTGATATTCTGGAAGACCTGAAAAAGCATCGTGTTATTTTTCAGTATGAGTGCCTAGATACCAAGGAGGCAGTGGAGAAAAATAAAGGAAAAGGCTTCGAGAGCTATCGAACCACAGGCTTTTCTATTGAGAGAGCCCCTAAATACGAAGAGTGTGTAATAAAAATGCCGGATGATTTCTTCCAAAAAGCCGAGATCTATCTAGCTCGACCATCAGATAAAACTGAAACCAAATCAGTTAATGGTCTTATCCTTTACTTTGACCAAAATGGCAATCTTTGGCATGGGAACAAAGATAAAAATTGTTACCCTATGTCAAAAAACTCTGAAAGATTTTTTATTTTCGAATACCTTGTCGACAATAAAGGCTTCCAAAACACAGAAAGTATTACAACAGATGTAAATGCTAAATTGTCTGGGAAAAGAAATTCTAAAAAAGAGAAAAAACAAAAGACTTCACAGAACGTGCGCACTGAGATTGGAAAAATGCGAAGGATTATTTCCAACAAACTCGATATTGATGATCTTATTCTTACAGGCGGAAATGATAATGGGTACGGACTCAACCCGAAATACAAGATAGTTCCACAAAAATAGCAGACTATCCTCCGCTTCTGTTTATATCTCCTTTTTAAGGCCTATATTTAAAGGCTTTTTTAGCGCAGAGGATAGCGAAGGATCATTTAAAGCTATAGGGCTGTCTCACTAGACTAGTCTCATGGTCAGCGGTGAGACAGTCAAAGAGTTTCAGGTCGCCATCGAAGCCGAATACGGCATCGCTCTGAACGACAAGGAAGCTCAGGAAATCCTCCTTAACTGGGTGGGTTACTTTGACTTACTCGCAAAAATTGACCAGAGAACCGAGATGGTGGAGGTCGTCAGCGAGTCCTCCAAATAAAACCGGCTCACAGCTCTTATTGGTGTCCAAATATCAGCGCCCGCTCCGAGTGAACACTTCTCGACGGGCGACCTCATTTGGACATCAAGGAGTAACTACGCCAGAGCATTTGCCGCCGAGGGTGAAAAGGTTGAAATGACTGGTGATCATC
>CAZYOT010000094.1:0-1716 GCA_964649305.1 uncultured Bdellovibrionales bacterium | reverse complement strand
AACGCGTCGCTTTTACTGGCAAGCTCGAAGATCGTATGTTTGTCAGCGTTGTTCCCCACACAGAGGCCAAAGCATAAGACTATCAGAAACTTCAAAACCCCCTACCACAGGTCATGAGCCTGTCGAATGGTAAGGGGGTTTTTCTTTATCTTGTATCTACTATTGACATTTAGACAAAATAGGAGTATACTACTGTGTTAGTGAAATTACTAACCCTGGGAGATTTGTCATGCCAAACGTGCTTATATACGCCCTCGCCTCTACATGCACCTTCATTTTATTACTCCAGAATGGTGCCAATGCTTCCAAAATCAATTCTATCCGGGAGGATATCAAGAAGATCAAGAAACATCTTGGCATTCCTGAAGAGGAGAAATAAATCATGAAATTCATTCCCATAATCATTGGGATGGTCATTGTCCTACTGCTCATTCGTGCCGGCCTTAAGTTCGAGCGTTACATAATACGCCAAACTCAAAAGCGCATGGCTATCAGAGACAAAGACAAGAGGAGATGACACCTCAACTATCTCAACCAGCATCCGCACACACCCAAAGGGGCTACTAGAAAAATCTAGAGCCCCTTTCGACTTTTTTATACTTACTTAGAAACCGAGTATCCAAGTTACTTTTTAGTGGCATGAATAAACGCGACAAAGAGTGGGTGCGGATGAAGGAGGGATGATTGAAACTCCGGATGGAATTGAGTAGCTAGGAAAAACGGATGCACACTCTTTGGAAGCTCAGCTATTTCCATCAGGCGACTATCTGGTGAAGTACCAGAGAATACCAAGCCTTTTTTCTCAATTGCGTCTGTATACTCAGGATTGATCTCATAACGATGGCGATGACGCTCCAGCACGCTTACGCTCTTGTATGCTCCCGCTGCTTGTGTCCCACCCTTAATCATTGCTTCATACTGACCAAGACGCATAGTGGCGCCATAGTCTTTCTTAGCGAGCTTTTCTTTTTGCTCAGGCATGATATCTACTACCACATATGGCGCCTTAGCATTCACCTCAGCGGTATGAGCACCTTTGAGGCCAGCAACGTTCCTGGCAAATTCTATCACCATGAGCTGCATACCATAGCACAGTCCAAAGTACGGGATTTTGTTCTTGCGACAGTATTCTATCACCTTGATCTTGCCTTCTATTCCACGACTGCCAAATCCTCCCGGAATCAGGATTCCATCGTAGGCTTTAAGTTCGCTCACCTTCTTAGGATCTTCTTCAAATTCTGTGCTATCTAGCCAGTCAAGCTTGAGCTTGGCACCTTCTGCACAGGCGGCATGCTTGAGGGCCTCTATCACACTAATATAGGCATCTGTAAGCACGTAATCTCCAGTCTTGAAGTATTTACCTACTATTGCCACTTTGACTTCTGTCTTGGCGCTTTTGAGCTTCTTCACCTGCTTGGCCCATTTACCATTACTCACCTGCCTGGCCTTGAGGCCAAGCTTAGCAAGGACGAGGTCGCTCAAGTGGTCACGCTCGAAGTTAATAGGCACATCATAGATAGTCTCTACATCTGGAGCGCTAATCACGTCTTCGGTACGAACATTACAGAAAATACCGATCTTTTCCTTGCGCTTATCATCAAGTGGCTTATCAGCACGAGCCACAATAAAATCTGGCTGAATGCCGGTACCATTGAGAGTACGCACCGCGTGCTGAGTAGGCTTAGTCTTCATCTCGCCGACCTTCGATGGGGTCGG
>CAZYOT010000093.1:0-1918 GCA_964649305.1 uncultured Bdellovibrionales bacterium | reverse complement strand
TTGATGGACTCCACCATTTGATATGGGAAATTTTCGACAACTCTCGCGACGAAGCCATGGGCGGTTTTGCTGACTATATAGAGGTAGTGCTCCTGCCGGGCAATCGTATCCGTGTAGCAGACAATGGCCGAGGTATACCAGTTGATATTCACTCAAAGACAAAAGTCTCTGCTCTCGAGACTATTATGACTACACTCCATGCCGGTGGTAAGTTTGGTGGAGAGGGCTACAAGGTGTCTGGCGGTCTGCACGGCGTGGGTGTTTCTGTTGTGAATGCGCTTTCTATTTATACAAAAGCCGAAGTCCACAAAGATGGTGGCATATACGTACAGTAGTACAAACAAGGTAAACCTAAATCTAATGTTAAAAAAATTGGTAATACAAAAAGAAACGGTACGATTATCACATTCGAGCCTGATATAGAAATTTTCAAAGAAATAAAGTTTGATTACAATACTGTTATTCACCGACTTCGTCAGCAGGCATATTTAGTAAAAGGTTTACGTGTGCATATTATTGATGCAAGGGAAATATATGGTGGCATCGGTGATATGATAGACAAGTCATCTGGCAAAGTCTCAAAAGACAAAATACCTGATGATGGATATTTCTATTTCAAAGAGCTTGGCATCGAGGCACCATCAACTACTTTTTATTTTGAGGGCGGACTAGTTTCTCTTGTTAAATTCCAAAATCAAAATCAAAAGCCAATCCATCCTACCGTTTTTTATGTAGAAAAAGAATTGGACGGTGTTGGCGTAGAAGTCGCACTCCAATATGTAGATGATATTTCTGAACACATCACACCTTTTGCCAACAATATTTACACACCAGAGGGTGGTACACATCTGACAGGTTTCAAGACTGCACTCACCAGACTTCTCAATACTTACAACAAAAAGAACAACATTATGAAAGAATCCGAAGGTGGATTCACTGGCGAAGATGTCCTAGAGGGTGTTACTGCTGTTATATCTGTGAAGTTGCGCGAGATCCAGTTCGAAGGCCAGACAAAGGCCAAGCTCGGCTCTACAGAGGCTCAGGGGGCTGTGGCGACAGTCTTTGGTGATGCCTTTTCCAACTTCCTCGAGGAGAATCCTGATGAAGCCAAGATGATAGTGAACAAAGCAGTGCTGGCACTCAAAGCCCGCAAGGCTGCAAAGGCTGCAAAGGACTCCGTTCTCCGCAAAGGTGCGCTCGAAGGTATGACTCTCCCAGGCAAGCTTGCTGACTGTCAGACCAAGGACGCTAGTGAGTCAGAGTTGTTCATAGTAGAGGGAGACTCTGCTGGCGGTACAGCCAAAATGGGTCGTGACAGACGCACTCAGGCAATACTCCCGCTTCGAGGCAAGATTTTGAATGTTGAACGTGCACGACTAGACCGTATGCTCGGATCTGAACAAATCAAGAACTTGGTTATTGCTATGGGTACATCTATCGGCGACACTCTCGATATTACAAAAATTCGTTACCACAAAATAGTCATTGCAACAGATGCCGATGTTGACGGTTCACACATTACTACTCTTATCCTCACTCTTTTTTATAGATATTTCAAACCAATAATCGAAGCAGGGTATTTGTATATTGCACTACCTCCACTTTACAAGATCAAGAAGGGCAAAGAAATTTTCTATGCATATACAGATGAAGAAAAAGTAAAAATTGCTGGTGATGTGCAAGTTCTAGATGAATCAGGTGAAGGTGAGGAAGGCGACAATGAAGAAGAAACTGAAGAAGAGGATGGAGAAAAATCAAAGAAAAATTCTCGAGCACAAAAGATTCATGTACAACGCTACAAAGGTCTCGGAGAAATGAATGCAGAAGAATTGTGGGAGACAACTATGGACCCAGCTCGCAGGATAGTCAAGCAAGTTTCTATACACGATGTGCTCGATGCCGACAAGACCTTTGACAC
>CAZYOT010000092.1:0-2002 GCA_964649305.1 uncultured Bdellovibrionales bacterium | reverse complement strand
GCTTTCTATAGTGGTTACCATACTGACACAGAGTTTGTAACTATCCCTAATCCAGAAGATGGAGAATATCGTATTCTTACCCAAGGTGTGGATGGAGGCGGGCACTATCGTGTGGAGGCTAGTAGTATCAATGAAAATCCAGAGACTGGAGAAGTGAGCCAGTCTCAGAAGAAATTTGAAGGTGAGGCGGAGGAGAGCGCAGTAGAAGAGGCTCCTCTCGAGGTGAGGAATAGTATAGTAGTAGATGAGGATACTCATGATACGACACCGCCAGAAACTGTACTAAGCCTGGCTGGTCTTGTGGGTACAAATGGTTGGTACAGAAGTGGTGTGACGGTGACTCTTACCACTGAGCCAGGAGTTGTGACTGAATATTCACTCGATAATGGCAGTTCTTGGGTGGAGTATATGAACTCTTTTGAAATTACTCAAGAAGGAGTGAGTAAAATACTCTATCGTTCTACTGATGGAGCTCACAATGTAGAACTGACTAAAGAGCAAGAAGTAAAAATTGATACAGAAAATCCAGAGGCAATAATTAGTTTTGATTTACTGACAGAAAAACTAAAGGTCTTTGGTAAGGAAATGGGAGTCTCTGTGGTTGTAGGGGATAGCTGGTACCTCCTTACTGATCAAGCAGGCAATACTACCAAGCTTGTATTTACCAAAGTCAAAGAGAGGAAATACAAAGACGGCTTTGTACTTCAGAGTATTCAGTATGATCAAGACCCTGTGATTGTACTCAAAGATACTAAGGCAAACTATTTCTTCAAAGATAATCAAAGAAGAGAGCATGCCAAGGCTTTCAGCGCGTATCTAAAATCTGGTAATCAAAAACTTTCTTCGCACTACCTGAGGAAGAAAAATCAGACCTACATCATGGATAAGACGGAGTCTGAGGATGATGATCCAGAAACCTGTGAGAGGCGAAGGGTGGTTAAGATTCTTCCGGGACTGGTGGTGCCTTATATGGAAACCTCTCTAGGAAAAATAAGTATTAAATACTAGAAAATTATCTGATACGTGACAGAATAAAATATTTTTGCTATACTAGGTACTCCTTAATGAGTAAAAATATAAAATCATGCCAATACGTATCGGAGGGAAGATGTCACTTGATGAAGCAGAGATGATTACCAGACGTTTCTGGTATATTGCGGGAGCCGCTTTTGTGACTGTGCTTATCGGGAGTGAAATTTTTATGCACTTGGAGCACGTGGCTTTTATTGACGCTCTGTATTTCTCGGTGGTTTCTCTTCTTACGGTGGGTTACGGTGATGTGACACCTCATACTACTGAGGGTAAAATCTTTGTCATGGCGTACCTCTTGGTGGGTATCAGTATCATGGCTGTGTTTGTGGAGACACTCTTGCGTCATGCGGTAGCGACACGAGTGATACGTAAACATGGGAAGAAAAAGTAAAAGACCAAAAAACCGCCCTCATCATATAGGGCGGTTTTTTGTAATAAGAACACTAGCGTTTGCGGAGGAAGAGCATGTACCAGGAGCCAAGGGCCAGACAGCTGCCAGCCAGAAATGGTGTAGCTACACCGAAGACTCCGGATCCGAAGCCTGCCAAGAGCGGGATAGTGCCCTGTGCCAGAGCCATGAGGGAGCCGTTGATACCGAGAGCAGCACCTTGCTTGCTCGGGCCTACACTTTTGCTGATGAGGGCGGTCATGTTGGCCATGGAGAGACCATTGGGGATAGCGAGGAGTGGGATGATGCTATATATCCAGATAAGTGAAGGGACAAAAGGATAGAGTGAGATAGCTATAGCCATCATGATAATAGTGACGCGGAGTATTTGGCGTTCCTTATACCTACGACTGATGATACGGAGGATGAAGGCTTGAGTGATGATAATCCAAAACCCAACTGCACCAAAGAACGTGCCAATGGCTGACTCAGAAAGACCAAAGCGAGCCACGAGGAGGATGCCAATGAAGGAATTGAAAAAAGTGAAGCGGGTGATAGGCCGTGAATTGACCGGCGCCCCGC
>CAZYOT010000091.1:564-2027 GCA_964649305.1 uncultured Bdellovibrionales bacterium | reverse complement strand
TTTTGGCGGAAATTTGAATTCCGAATTTTGGCGGAAGCGGTGGGATTCGAACCCACGGTACCTTGCAGTACTGCAGTTTTCAAGACTGCTGCCTTCAACCGCTCGGCCACGCTTCCTTTTGATTCATCCTGAGAAAATCAGGATTTTCCTATCCTACCAAAAAAAAATTACTTCGTCTACCCTTCAGACATGTGACAAAAAATGTTATAGTAAAATTACTATGGAAAATACAATTATCACCTGGGAAGCACCCCAACACGAGCCCTTTGAACTCGGGCCACGAAGTCGCCTTATAGGCACCCTACTTCTTGTGGCTATTATTGGATATGCCCTTATCAGTAATAGCCCCCTCATGGCCATTACTTTTATTCTTATCGGTGTGGTCCTGTTTCTCCTACAAAGTCATGAGCCTGAGGTACTTCGCTACACCCTAACCAATCAGGGACTCTACGCTGGCAAAAACTTTTACCGACATAATAACGTCCATTCTTTCCATCTCTACCAAGAAGAGCCCTTCGAGGATATCTTGAGCCTCCATGTCAACGGTACACTTCTCTCTCATGTCCATATAACCATCCCTAGGGATGAACGAGCCCTTATTCGTCAGACTCTCCGCCAATACATCCCGGAAGATCCACATGAGCCTAGCTTAGTTGACAATATAGAGAAATTGCTACATATTTAATAAAGTCTTTACCCTTCTCGTGTAAAGATTTTTGTTTTCAAATATGTCCTTGTAGCTCAGTGGATAGAGCGTTCGGTTGCGGTCCGAAAGGTCGTAGGTTCGATTCCTGCCAAGGACACCGTAAAAAATTCTCCTCAAAAAGGAGAATTTTTATTTAGGATACTTTGACATAAAAGATTCTTTTATTTTTTGCTTAAGAAAGGAAAAAAAGGTAAAATGAGGTCCTATGGAAGCCATACAACTGACCAAGCTCACTAAGACCTATGATACTGGAGTCAAAGCCCTCAAGGGGGTAGATTTGAGTGTCCCAGAAGGCATGTTTTATGGACTCTTGGGACCCAATGGGGCTGGTAAGAGTACTCTCATTGGGATACTCACCGGACTGACCAATAAGACGTCAGGAGAGGCCCTTATCTTCGGGCATGATACAGAGAGTGACAGTGTGGAAGCTAAATCAGCCATTGGACTAGTGCCTCAGGAATTCAACTTCAATATTTTTGAGAAGGTGATAGATATTGTGGTCAAGCAGGCAGGGTACTATGGAATTCCTCGGGTAGAAGCAATGATCAACGCAGAAGAATATCTCAAGGCTCTGGGACTCTGGGATAAGCGCAATGCCAAAGCTATGACCCTTTCTGGTGGCATGAAGCGCCGCTTGATGATTGCTCGTGCGCTCATCCACAAGCCGAAGCTTCTCATACTCGATGAGCCGACAGCTGGTGTGGATATTGAGCTTCGTCGTGGGATGTGGGATTTTCTCCGAGAACTCAACGAGAAA
>CAZYOT010000091.1:0-554 GCA_964649305.1 uncultured Bdellovibrionales bacterium | reverse complement strand
GGAGACTGATCGAAAAGATGAAAAAGACGCGATCTATCATCCTGACTACTCACTATTTAGAAGAGGCAGAAGCTCTCTGTGAGCGCATTGCCATTATCAATCATGGAGAAATAGTAGAAGAGGGTACGGTCAAAGACTTACTCACCAAGCTTTCGGTGGAGACCTATGTGTTTGATTTGGTAGCGCCACTAGATGACCGTCTTATGGAATTGGTAAAAAAGTTTGAGGTGCGGATCATCGACCCTCAGACACTGGAGATGGATTTGGTGGAAGGTGAGGACTTGAGTGAAATGATTATCGCACTCGCCAGGCTCGATATTATGGTGCGGAGTATGCGCAACAAAGCTAACCGCCTTGAGGAACTTTTTGTTCGTCTGACACATGATAAGAGTAAAGAAGTAAAATAAAAAACCTGCCCAGCACTACAATTACAAAAAACTTTAGTTTAGTGGTTGTAGCATTGATAGATTTTATTAAGTTAGGTAGGAGAGAGGATAAATCACAAAGTTTTCGTAAATGCATAATTTGTAATTGTAGTGCTGGGTATGAATAGT
>CAZYOT010000090.1:0-2028 GCA_964649305.1 uncultured Bdellovibrionales bacterium | reverse complement strand
CCTATGCTTGTACGTCAGTACGAAGAGCCTTTTGCTGACTCGAGTGCTCTTCCAACCTACATGGTAAGCAAGATCACCCGTGAGCATGTGACGGTAGCCCTCAATGGTGATGGTGGCGATGAGAACTTTGCTGGTTACAGTCGTTATAGCGCTTTTCGTATCTCACTTTGGACAGAGTACCTTGGCTACCTCACACTCTTCATTATGCCGATAGCTTTTATCTGCTCTCGAGTATTCAAAACCAATTTTTTCGAACGCCTCCATCGTTTCATCAAAACGCTCAATCAAAACTACAGTCGGCGCTACATGATGTACACAGCGTATTTCACTACTCCCCAGAAAAATGACCTCTACACTGATGCATTCAAAAAAAGAGCTTTCGGTGATACCAATACGTTTATCTCTCATTTTTTTCGTAAAAGTGGCTCACGTAATCGTACTGAGCAAGCCGTCTAGGCTGACTTCATGACCTACCTACCGGATGACCTACTGGTAAAAGTAGACGTAGCCAGTATGGCCGTCTCTCTTGAAGGTCGCTCGCCTTTCCTTGATCACGAGTTTCTTGAGCTTACCGCCAAGATACCTTTCTCACTCAAGCTCAAGGGTCTTGATAATAAAAAATATATTCTCAAAGAAGCCCTCCGTGGTATTGTCCCCGATGAAGTGATGTTCCGTCCCAAGATGGGCTTTGGTATCCCTATTGATGAATGGTTTCGTCATGAACTCAAAGAGTATGTATACGAAAAACTTCTTGGAGAAAAAGCGCTCTCACGTGGACTCTTTAAAGAAGCTTCCATCCGCTCTTTTCTTGATGAACACGTAGAGACTGGTATCAATCATGCTCCACGCCTCTGGGCCCTTCTCACCCTAGAACTCTGGTTTGAAGAATACTTTGATACAGCTTATAATAAAACGATGTAACTATTCTCAATCCTATGCTCAAACAACACCTATCCTATCTCTCAGATCCACTCTCTGGCCAATCCTTTGAGCTTCAGATTCTCAAAGAAGATGGCCAACATATTGAAGCTGGCATCATCAAAAACGAAACCACTTGGTATCCAATTATTGGTGGTATCCCTCGCGTCATGATTCATGAGCTTCGTGAGAATCTTCTCCAGACCCGTTATGAGTTTTTCCAGGAATTCAAAGATGCTCTGCCTCCACATATCCAGGAAGAATGGCAAGCCAGTATTGATCGTATCAAAGACTTTGATAACTTTATCACCCATCAAAAAAAGACTGCTGAAAGCTTCGCCTACGAATGGAAATATATCTACAAAGAGAACAACTACGAGAAGCAAAACTTTCTTCACTTCCTTACCCCCTATCTCAAGGAAAATGATCTCCAAGGAAAACTCACTTTAGACATTGGTTGTGGTTCTGGTCGCTTCACCAAGTGGGCCGCTCTCTGTGGCACAGAGATTTCTTTTGGATCAGACCTCGGAGAAAGTGTCGAGGTAGCCTATGCCATGACCAAAGATCTTCCAAACGTGTGTATCGTCCAGGCTGATATCTATGCTATGCCTTTCAAGGGCGTCTTTGATATAGCCTACTCTATCGGAGTACTCCACCATCTCCCGGAGCCAAAAAAAGGATTTGTCACCCTTCCTCCCGTCCTTAAGTTAGGTGGACGCATGCTCATCTGGGTATACAATCGTCGCAATAACGCTCGGGCCATCTATTTCTACGAGCCTCTCCGCGATATCCTCAAGCACCTCCCAAAGCCCATCCTCTACAAACTCTGCTACATTCCTGGCTTAGCTGTCCACCTTATCAATGTCCTCACGCATATCCTCAATTGGTACGGCTTCAAAAAACTAGCCAAGAAAGTACCCTTCTCTTACTATGCCAATTTTCCCTTCAATATGAAACTTAATGATGCTTTTGATGTCTTGGCTACCCCTAAGAGTAACTACTACTACGTAGAGCAAATCAGAGACTGGTTTGAAACAGCTAAGCTCAATGACATTAACTCCTTTGAGCATCCAGAAGCAGGTATTACCTGTACCGGAATATATGAATCCT
>CAZYOT010000089.1:0-2038 GCA_964649305.1 uncultured Bdellovibrionales bacterium | reverse complement strand
ATTGCAGAGTGATAAGTGTCTGGAACTACCAAATCAATACTACCCTTAATAATAACTCTTCTCTTTCCTTCTTTCTTGAGACGACTATCAAGTTTAGCCTTACGACCAGGATCGATACCAGCAATATCCTGATAAAAACTCTTGCTCGTTTGCTTATTTATCTCTTGTAAGGTCTCAAGGGTATTTGGATTAGCCTTATCTACAAGAGCACTCACACCCTTGATATCGTCACCCAAAAGCGCTACTGCTGCTGCTAATTCTTCTCCTGATTTATAAATCTCTCCTCCGGCCTTTTTCACAAGCTCTCTTTGTTTCTCTATAGCTCTATCTGAAAGAGTGTCCGGATTAATGCCTTTGCTTGGATCATTTTTATCAATAAGCTGAGCTCCATTAGCTAACGCGATAGCATCCAATGCCTCTCTTACATCACCTCCGTTACGAAGCGCTTCTTTTTTGGCAAGAATTCTCGCTGCTGCTTCCCTCTTTGCTTTATCCTCTTTTTGACTATTCATGGTTCCGCGCAAAGAAGACTCGCTGGTGCGCTCTTCTTCCATTTTCTTCTCTTCTTCAGCTACCTTCTTATCATGCAACTTCTCATACTCAGATTTAACACCTTTGGAACCTCCAGATATTCTACCAGTCCATGCAGCTTCTGTCCGAGCACTTTTATCATCCCAATATTTACCTGAAGCATACTTACCCAATCTTGTATCACCATACTTTACACCAAAAAGATTGCCTTTTTGCATACCCTTCTGCACACCCTTCTTAGCGTACTTGTAGCGTGACGTAACTGGTGTGGCTACTTTCTTCCCTGTCCATTTGGCAAACTTCTGCCCGTAGTCCTTACCAATTGAAGCACCCGCTACTGAGAATTTCCCAGCCATACCGATAGTGAACCAGAGCATCACTATCGGAATAGCAAATACTCCCATGGCGGCGATCAAAGTGGTATCTCCACCAGAAGTTTTGGATGCCAACTGTTTGAGACCATTGTACTGATCCCCTCCTGCTACTGCCGCCAAGAAATTGGTAGCCAGTACCAACATAAATGCAGCTGCTGGACCAAAAAGTGAGTAGTTCAAAAAACTATCCCACCACTTACTTCCATACTTCTTGAGACCCGGGATACCACTGGCAGCAAAACCAATCGGTGAAAGAATCACAAGAATCACCAACGCTATCATGCGAATCAATAATTGTATCGCCAAAACGAGAATAGTAATGGCAAACATAAACATAAAGATTATGTTTAACAAAAGAACACTTGTTTTGCTATGAATAGCTGTTGAGAGATCGGGCACTAGAATATCTTTCAGTCGACTAGCACTGAGCGCATTATCAAGAGCTCCAGAGCCTCCATTGCCCATGATCATCTGCAAAAAGAAATACATGGGAACGTTGGCAAAATCTATCAGCACACGCGCCAATGGAAAACTAAAATTAACCAAAAGAGCCGCTATGATAAGCTTAAAAATCACCTTGGTATCGGAGTACCCATGAATCTGAAAGATGAAAGCAAAAGCAATAAAAAGGAGTCCAAAGATAAAAGCAATATTGATAATGTCTCTCACAAATTTCCACATATCATATGTGGCTTGGAGATTGAGCATACCATTTCGCCCAGAGAGATTGCCGGCATCTACTGCATACCCAAACAATGCTACTACCGCTGAAAGTATCCAGCTCATTATTTCCAGAACTGCATACAAAAGAATATTGAAGGCTCCAAGAAAAGCATCTCCAATAGCACCGAGTATACCTGCATGTGCAAAGTGAGTGGTTGAAGTAAAAACAACAAGCAAGAAAACACTAAAGAGCACTCCTCTCTGAAGATTTTTTTGACTTAAATATTTTTTTATTTTTGGTAGTGTAAAGCGCACAGACAAATAGTTCGCATGGATGTCGAATATATGCTTTAGTATACCACAATGAACACCTTTTTCGTAAGACGCCAAGGGACTGTTCATTTTGAGAACAGCCAGTTCTCAGCACTCGTACCTCACTGCTCTCCGCCCCGGTAAAAACAAGCGTTTTT
>CAZYOT010000088.1:0-2080 GCA_964649305.1 uncultured Bdellovibrionales bacterium | reverse complement strand
CCCTTCAAAACGAGAACGGAGGCGTTCTTCTAGAGTGCCAATAGCTTTTGGTGGACGATCGCTTGAGATAACAATTTGCTTATTGATTTGATACAAAGCGTTAAAGATATGAAAAAATTCATTTTGAGTTTTTTCTCTCCCAGACAAAAACTGCACATCATCAATAATAAGGAGGTCCATTTGTTGGTAGTATTCCTTAAAAAGATCTATCTTCTGGTTCTTAATTGAATCCACAAGTTCTGTAGTAAAGCGCTCAGAAGTAATATATTTAATACGCTTTTCGGGATGATTACGCATCACTTCATTGCCAATAGACTGGAGAAGATGGGTTTTACCGAGTCCTCCACCTCCATAGATAAACAAGGGGTTGTAGAGCATACCAAGATTTTGAGAAACAGCATGACAGGCAGCGTGGGCGAGTTCATTGTTCTCTGCCACAATATAATTCTCAAAAGTATAGCGAGAATTCAAGCTACTTTCGTGAAAAACCTCTTTTTGAAGAGAAACTGAACCACCTTCCGAAGAGAAAGAAGGCTTTTCGATAATCTTTTTACGGACAAAACCACTCGTGTCAGAGACCTCTCTTGGAATAGCAGCATCGATAGAACGACTAATGGGCTTGGGCTGGTTGTGGGTATCAGCTAGGGAGATGGTGCAACGAATACTTTGAATTGAAGGATCAAGTGTGCGGAGTGCTTTGAGGATATGGGTATTATACTTATTTTCAAGCCATTCTTTTGCGAAGCCATTAGGAACACCAATAAGTGCTTTGCCGTCACTTATTTCCAAAAGAGTGGTGTTTTTGAACCAGGTAATAAAGTTGGCTTTCGAAAGAGAAAGTTCAATTTGGCCAAGGACAGCCTTCCAGAGTTCATCATGAGTCATAAGCGAGTTTCGTATCAGGTGAATAAAATTATAGCATGTGGATAACTGAAATACGAGCCTTATTAAAGCATTATTTTGTGCACAACCTGTGGATAAATGAAACAATAGGATAGGGAGTTGACTTTTTTGGCTTTTCTGCTACAATCTAGAGACATTTTGCACTAGCCATCATTTCATATATGAAAAGAACATACCAACCAAAAACTCGTAAGAGAGCCCGCCGCCATGGTTTTCTTAAGCGCGCCAGCACGCCTGGTGGTCGCAACGTTTTATTAGCAAGACGCCGTAAAGGACGAGCAAAGCTGACAGCTGTTTAGGACACACTCTATGCTTAAAAAATCCTTTAGATTAAGGAAAAAAGAGGATTTTACCAGGGTTTTTCGTTTCGGAAAGCCCCTTTTTTTTAAGCCTTTTGGTTGTAAGATAGTATCGAATACAGAGACAAACGACCGCTTAGGCTTCTCTTTTAGCAAAAAACACCTCAAAAAGGCGGTTATGCGCAATCGATTGCGTAGAAGGATAAGTGCTCTTTATCTAAAAGGAGAGTATAATTTTAAGGGCAAGGATATTGTTTTTTTTACCACTGAGGCAGTGCAGAAGATAGAAAACGATACTTTGGAGGCATTTCTAAAAAAAATAAACGAAATTGTAAGCTAAAAACCTATGTTAGAGCTTTTTCACGTCATAGTATACCAACCAATTTATAATTCCCTGATCTTTTTTTATAACACTATACCGGGCTCAGACTTTGGGGTAGCTATTATTGTTACCACACTTCTCTTAAAGTTCCTTATGATCCCCCTCTCACAGAAACAAATAGAATCACAGCGTAAAATGCAGCTTTTACAGCCAAAAATTAAGGAGTTACAAGCTAAGTATAAAGATAGAAAAGAAGAGCAGACCAAGGCCCTTTTAGAGCTGTATAAGACAGAAAAGGCCAACCCTTTTGCGGGCTGTTTACCGATGATTCTTCCTCTTATTTTCCTCTTGGCCTTTTACCGGGTGATTATTAATATTTCAAATACTCAATTTGCTATCAATGGCGCTGATTTGTACTCATTTATTCCTAATCCTGGCACCGTCAACCACCTTTTCTTTTCTATTGTGGATCTTTCCCACCCAAGTTATGTACTAGCGGTGCTTTCTGCTGGGATGCTGTATTTCCAAATGAAAGAGATGATGGCCAGTCAGGGAC
>CAZYOT010000087.1:0-2082 GCA_964649305.1 uncultured Bdellovibrionales bacterium | reverse complement strand
GTGACGCCGGCAGCCAACGTCTCCATCCCGGGCGTGCTCAAGAACACGCTGGACCACAAAGGGTGAACTACTAGCGATAGCAGCCACTTCTCGGTCTTTGAACGCAGTCTTGAGAAAGTCTATTTTTTCTTGAATTTGCTGTTTCATCTATCAAATTTCAATACAGTTGATTATACCTTGCAAGACAAAAATAGACTATTCAGGTATCCAATCCCTACTCTTACTCGTATTACGCCTCACGGGTCATTTTTGACATAAAAAAACAGGTGTTTGGGGTACACCTGTAAAACCCTTCCTTCACAGATACTTCGCACATTCCTTGCGTAGCTCTGCTTCAATGTAGTCAGCGAGCGTAGATGATGCCGGCAGCATCTCCTTGGCACGATGACACAGTGGGATAAAGTAGCGAAGCGTCTGCCGGGAAGTCCTCACCTGCTTATCCTTAGGGCAATTGCCGAGCGTCCGCATATTGTGCAAACGGTCTGCCAGCTTCACGAGGATGATGAAGATTCCTTGCTCGATAATACGGCCAAGGTAGCTCCATACTGCTTCCTTGCGAGGCCTGCGCCTCTTGGTGATAGCCTCGAGACCATGCGCCACATCGATACCAAAGCAGTCCACTGCGCAGCGATGTGACAGCAAAAAAGTATCTTCGCGGAGATCATGGAGCAGGGCCACAGCGATGGCCACCCAATTGGTAATGCCGAATTCCGTCATAAGAATCCAGGTTACTGCCTTGGGATGGTCAAAGTAGCGACTACCATCATCGCGAAATTGCTTGGCATGTCCGTACTTCGAAAACTCGTATGCTCGGCCGATATAGACCAAGGCATCTTCATTGGAAAACGCCTGCAAGCGCTTAAAAAACGCTCTTCGTCCCGGCGGACGAGACCTCTCTCTCAAAATCATCGGTTCCTCCTATTTTGGTTGTTATTGGTTGTCAAAGGACATTCAAAAATAGCTTATTCAAGACTCTTTGTCAACACAAACTTACTCCAGGTAGGTCTTTGAAGGTATATCATTTTTATTCAAAACAAAAAACCAGGTGTTTGAGGTACACCTGGTAAAACCTTTATCGCTACCTCACTCCAAGTTGTTTCACATAATTCTTGTGAATGATAAGCGTATCATGTTCACGCCGATACTTCTCAGAACAGGGACGTGCCTCATATATTTCCCAACGACAACCATCTTCGTCTACTGGTCGCAAGAAAGCATAGCCGAGCTTCTGAGAAATCCCCACTACCGGGTTGGAATCCCAAGGAGTCTCCCAGGAGGGATGAAGAAGCAGTGCCCCTACTTCCCCTTTCCATAGCCTTGCTGCCCAAGTACCAATACTGCCACCGTCAATAGAAATTCCCTTGAAAGCATCCATAGTGAGGCGTGATACTTCAGAATACTTACTTTCACGATCACGCATCAAGAGATGGAGTTGACCAAGAGTAATATCTACCAAGGGCTCCTTGAGTTTTTCGAAAACCTCAAGGTCGGTGATACGCCAGACAGAATTTGAGTCTGGACGGTAGCCAAAAATCTCACGGCTACTCACGTCTCCGATATAGGCTGACACGATTTCATCGTTTATCACCAGTGCAATCATCGAACCGATACCGTGGGATTGGCGACGGATGTAGGCCTTGGTGCCATCGATGGGGTCAATAGTGAAATAAGCATTCACTCCTTCCATAGCTGTAACTACCAGCGCATCTTCTTCGCCGATTATGCCGATCCCAGGGAAACATTCCTGGAGTGACTTCACGTAAACTTCTTGAGCCAACTTATCGGCGTTGGTAAAGACATCGTCCATATCTCCGCCATAACCCATCTTGCCTGTGACTTCGAAAGTCATCATCTCACGACGAGCTATCTGAATAGCACGCCTAACCAATTCCTTCAAGATAATTCCCGTGGAATGACCATTCAGTTCAGGATAATTCTTCATGTTTTCTTCCTCTTTCCTGGTTGTTAATGAACAATAAAAAATAGCTTGAAATAGGCTATTTGTCAATTCTTTTATTTTATCTAATTTTGACAAGGGAACACTTGTTCCCATATACTTTTTCTGTACAATTTTTTATTCTC
>CAZYOT010000086.1:0-2097 GCA_964649305.1 uncultured Bdellovibrionales bacterium | reverse complement strand
GCAGGGTAATAAAGTGATAGAGTGTACGCCAACGAAATATTTTAAGAAGGATGTTTTTAAGACTATCCGGCAGACTGCTTTCACGGATAGCATTGCAAAAACTAAAAGAGCTATCCTGAAGGGTACGATGATACGTGACGTTTTCTACTGCAAAGCCATTCTTTTTCATGACTGCGGTCAATGACTTTTCTGAAAAGTGATAGAGATGAGCTGGGATATGGAGGATATAAGCATACTTACCAAAAACCCGGAACTGCCAGCTTTTGATATTTGGTACGGCTATCACAAATTTACCATCATCTTTGAGAACACGTTTTACCTCGCCAAGAGTTTGTTCGAGTCTATGAAGATGCTCCACTATCATATACCCGTAAACTATATCTTGTGATTTATCATTATGAGGGAGTTCTTTGAGGTCGGAGACATAGGCCTCTATCCCTTTTTCTTTGAGTTTCTCTATAGAGCGCACACTAAAGTCTGTGCCAACTAATTTCCACTTCGGAAAACGGAGACGAAGCTCATAGAGAAAATTACCTGCCCCACAGCCAATCTCAAGCACCTTAAGTTCACAATCACCACATTTTTTTCTTCCTACCTGAAAAATTTGTGGGTCTACTAAGCTGAACAAGAATGGGTGCTTTTGCTGATGAGCCACCATCTTCTCTACACGAGCGACATTAAGCTGATATGGACCATACTCTTCTGGATAGTAGGCCATAATTTCCTTTTCGTCTGGCCTTGGATTGGTAGCTATGAAGCCGCAATCTGTACAACGAGCAATAGTGAATAACCCTGGTATATTATGCAAATAATCCTTCGTTTCGAGCACACTGTGCCAATTATCACCCCCACAAACCTTACAGGATATAGTTTCCATAGTTGTATTACAGTAATTTTTGCCAGTATAGCCTATTTACGGTATGATAGACAAGTAATTAAGCCTTTCTTTGGCGTTTTTTTCCTTTATGTGCGGAATTGTTGGCTAGGCTTCTTTCAATCAAAATACAGTTTCCTCTGAGGTTATACCTGCCATGAGTAAGACTATCGCTCATCGTGGACCCGACGACAGTGGCATCTATATCTCTCCAGAAGCTACCGTGGGACTTGGTCACCAACGTCTCTCTATCATTGACCTCTCACCGCTCGGTCACCAGCCGATGCGCTACCTCGACCGCTACGAAATAGTCTTCAATGGTGAAATCTACAACTTCCAAGAAAAGCGTGATGAGCTCATCAAAAAAGGCTATGCTTTTGTATCGCATTCTGATACCGAAGTCATCCTCGCTCTCTACGCTGAGTATGGTGACAAGTGTGTGGAACATCTCCGGGGCATGTTTGCTTTTGTGATTTATGATGAACAAGCTCATACCCTCTTTTGTGCCCGTGACCGTGTCGGCAAAAAGCCTTTCAAATACTATCTTGATGACCAAGTTTTCATCTTTGCTTCAGAGCTCAAGGCTATCCTGACTCAGCCTGAATACACTCGTGAACCAGACTACGAAGCGATTCATCACTACCTCACCCTCCAGTACGTACCAGCACCCATGACTGGTTTTAAGGGTATCCGCAAACTCAAACCCGCCCATACCCTCACAGTTGATCTTAAGACCGGTAAAGCTAAAGAAAAACGCTACTGGCAACTCAGTTATGGGACTAAATGGAAACTAAGTGAAACTGAATGGAAAAAACAGATCATCGAAAAACTCGATGAGTCTGTAAAGCTACGTATGATATCTGACGTGCCTCTCGGTGCCTTTCTCTCTGGTGGCATCGACTCAAGTGCTATTGTGGCCCTCATGAGTCGTCATTCTACCACTCCTATCAAAACATTTTCTATTGGGTTTAGTCATGAGAAATACAATGAACTTCCTTATGCTCGCATGGTGGCAGAGAAGTTTAAGACTGAGCACAAAGAATTTATTGTCGAGCCACATGCTATAGAACTCTTGCCAATGCTCGTACGTCAGTACGAGGAGCCTTTTGCTGACTCTAGCGCTCTTCCTACCTACATGGTAAGCAAGCTCACCCGTAAGCATGTGACGGTAGCCCTCAATGGTGATGGTGGTGACGAAAACTTTGTTGGCTACAGTCGCTACA
>CAZYOT010000085.1:1885-2148 GCA_964649305.1 uncultured Bdellovibrionales bacterium | reverse complement strand
TTATCAGGATACTGTTGCACTACTATTGGAGCTATTCCAAACTTATCCCTAATTCGTTGTATAGCCGGTAAAACGATAGACCTTGTAAATTCCCCTTCTTTATCTTCTAAATCAAGGATAAAAGTCTCGAAAAGGATACCATGACAAACAAAGTGAAGTAGAAGATAGTAGTAGTAATCTGCTGCGTTGTTGAATGACTTAAACCAAGCAGAGTTATCATACAAATCAACTAAACTATAGAATCCATGCCTTAAATACATACC
>CAZYOT010000085.1:0-1874 GCA_964649305.1 uncultured Bdellovibrionales bacterium | reverse complement strand
GTAGCAAATTCCCATCTGCTTTTAAAGCTACTTCATCTAATTTTTTCTTTTCACTTTCAAAAAAGTTTATTATATCAACCGTTACGCGAGAACCATCTTCCAAAAGAAGCCTCAGTCTTCCCAATCCCTTCTTCTCATCATTAAAGTGAACAAATAAATCCTTGTGATATTCAAGAACTAAAGGTTTCAAGCCAAGACTTATAGCAGAATTATAAAATAATTCAAATCCATTATCTGGAGTGCAAATCTGCCTAAAAGATACGGCTCTTAACTCACTTTTAAATTCTGGTATTAATTTATCCTCTAATTCTTCTTCAACTTTTTTTATCAAATCAAAATCAAGCCTCCTTTTTTTAAGTTCTACTTTAACATCTTCTAAAGAAGTGTAGATATCTGTATTCATTCAATTTACTTTTCTGGAGCTATTTGTTTTTATATCCCTATTCTACCATTTCTACCCAAAAAACAAAGCCCCGGAAGGTTATTCCAGGGCCTGTATCCTATATTACTTCCGTATCTTTCATGAGTGCATCAACCACCCGACAATAGTCATCCCAGTCCACTCCAAGTTCATCTGAAAGCATCCTTTCTATCTTATTAGCAAACTGGTGCTCATGATAGTATGGTGCTTCTGCAGAATCACCTGGCTCTGATACATCTCCTTCTGGTCGAGCGGCTTGATACGTTAGGTCAAAAGCATCAATCTCTTCATCGGTAATGCCACGTTTCCGGCACAGAGCCCCTTCCACAAGCTCATGAATGGCAGTCAAAATCTCATACCGCCAGTCATTCATATCCGATACCACAAACACTCGTTTACCATTTTCATCCACATAGTAGTCACCTACGGTGTTGTAGCGTTGTTGATCATCTGGCACGGTCTTGATTTGAAAATTAAGCATAAGTTTACAATAAAGATAGTCCACCTCTTTACAGTTTACCCCAAAAATAAAAGCCCCGGAACTACGCCAGGGCTTTTAGTCTATTTCATGTATCCCCATTTCTTGAGCATCTTACGGTCTTCTTTTTCAAACTTGAGGCCTATATCGGTACGATAAAACATTTTTGGAAGAGTCACTTTACGCATAATGCTGTACGCATGCTCACGAGCCTTGGTCACAGTCATACCTCGTCCAGAGACATGAAGAGCAAAACCACTTAAACCCGAAACATAGAAGCCACCGCTCCGACGACGCGATACTTCTTCGAGGTGAATATGATGTAAGTGATCATCTGTTATATCCTTATCAAAGAAAATATCAACATTGACTGGTTTTTTGTTTTTGAGGGTATCTGCATACGGAAAAGGTGGTAATGCGATGAGCGCTATAATACCATATTCCCCCTTTTTAAACTTGAAGTCATATTGCTTACCATCAGCCACTGCTTTGAGAAATTCACCCCACTTCACCTCAGGCGACAAAGCCTGCTGCAACTGCAGGGCTGGAAAACCAAAGCGAGCCGTAATCTCTAGCGGGTAGACACCCTTTTCATTCACAATACAGTTGATATCAATATCACCACGAAAATCAATACTCTGAAGATAGCCCTTCATCTTGGCAAGCGTCTCCTGATACAAGCGATTTTTCTCGTCATTATCAAACCACATAAGGGTACCCATCTCATACGTCTTTGGTCCCAAGTCTCCGTTACTCAGGTTTTTGTGCTCAATATTCATCTCAATAGGCCCCACCCAATCATTACCATTGAAATAGCGACCAATACCAATCTCTACTCCATAGATACGCTCTTGCAGCTGAATTTTCTTGAGGTCCTTTTTGTGAGCATTTTTGCGATAGCTCTCGAGTACACTAATCACATCACTGCGAAGATGACCGTACGTATGGTCAGAAGGTTTTTTGGATTTGTGGTAT
>CAZYOT010000084.1:0-2262 GCA_964649305.1 uncultured Bdellovibrionales bacterium | reverse complement strand
CTTAACAAAACGATCAAATATAGTCCCACGTGGCGCTGGAATAACGAGGGCGCGCAAACTATTTCTCGTAGATGCTTCTTGATATTTAGCTCCATCGAGAATAGATAGAGCAAAAGCCCTGCCTCCAAGAAGAATGAGTACAAGAATAACGATTATCCAGTACAGAGAAAATATATTACGTCTAAGGGGTCGCTCGATCTTGGCTGTATCTGGTTCGGTCACGGTCAAAACAGCATCATCAATTTCATGATCTACGAACCGCGATACACGATATTTAGGACCAAACAAAGCCATACACACTACTAGTATTAACGAATCATAAGAGCGCTATCAGAACGCAGTTGATCAATCTTATTCTGAAAACGAAGAATGATACTGCGCACAACCAGAAAAGTACCCACAATAAGAATTAGTATACCCAGAGCCTGCGTCGTCACTTCTGAAAAATACATCCAGTTATGCTCTCCAAAAAGTCCTCTCGAGAGTGCATACAACAAGATACCTAAATAGGTAAACAAACTATAAATCAGAGTAGACACTGTCACGTTTTCCAAGAGTACTCTGCGTGACAAAAAGCTTACCGTATACACGAAGAAAATCACGTACACTGAGAATATTTCCAATCTTCCAGATCCCAAAACATCGTAGAGCAAAAGCAGTGGGACCAAAAGCCACAAGGCTTCTCGAAACCCTAATCGAAGTGTCCATATAATTCCTGCTATCAGAATAACCAGCGGCACACCAACAAACGAAAAGAGAATATTAAAAAAAGAAAACTGTAACACGAGCAGGATCAGAAAAAGAAGACTGTAATAAAAAATTATTTTCATAAGTCATCCTGTTTTTCCTGAATAACCACAAAAAGGTAACGTAAATGATCAAAGCGTACCGGAGAGCTAATTGTGGCCCGTTGGAACAACTTATCATCAGTAAGGCGAGCATCTTGGATAGTACCAATCAAGAGTCCTTTTGGTGTTTTTTGGCCAAGTCCTGAAGTTACTAGCGTATCACCGTTCTTGAGGTTCTCTGATTGCTGCACCATGTCATATACCACTCCAAGACCATGTTCACCGCGTACCACGCCTTCAGCATTGGTATCAAGTGTCACGGCATTGATAATACTTTCTGCATTGGAAAGAAGCTTCACGCGGGCACTAAATGGCTCCACTTCCTCTACTGTACCTACAAGTACACCGGCCTCTACCACTACTGCCATGCCTGATTCGATACCAGCATTACTCCCCTGATTTATTTGCAGCCAATTCCCAAGCCCAGAAACATCTCTGCCCACTACCGTAGCCGCCTTAAAATTATATTTCTCCCGAGGAAGTAACCCTATCTCATGACGAAGTTCGTCATTATCTCTGGCTATGTCTTGAAGACGAGCATTTTCTGCCAAGAGTTTCACTCTCTCCTTTTCCAGTTCTTCATTGGCTCGTTTGTAATCACCAATACTTAAGAGAAATGAGTGGGCATCCTGAATTTCAAAAACGACAGGAGAAAAGAAACTTTGGATAGGCCATAAAATACTTGTGCCAATAAATTTCACTGGTACGGTGATAAAGCTTGGCTGGAAACGGACAAAAAAGCCAAAAACAGCCATACACAGTACCGCTACTACCAACTTGGATTGTAGAAAGGTCTTGCGAATAGCCATACCAGAGCCTACGATTTAGACGTAGTAGTTAAATTTTATACAAGCTTCAAATTTCTTCTCAATGAAGTAATTATACCTCTTTTTTTGTTTTTATTTTGTGTGGTCAAAATTGTAATGCTGTGCATATACTCACACCCACTTATGATCCAAGTGGACGCCCTGCTTCTTCTTCAATAAGTACCTCTTTGAGATTCTCCATATCATCAAGCACGATACCTGTGCCACGCACCACAGCTGTCAGCGGGTCTTCCATCAGTCGTACCGGCATGCCAGTTTGATTGGCAATCAGACGGTCCAACCCTCGGATAAGACTACCACCACCAGCTAATATAATCCCTCGATGCATCACATCAGAAATCAACTCTGGCGGAGTCTCTTCGATGATAGTTTTGATACTGTTGATGATCACGCGAATAGACCGAGAAAGAGCTTCACGGATATGCTCATCGGTAGCTATGACTTCTTTTGGTAGACCCGATACGAGATCACGTCCACGAAGTGGGTAGGTGAGCTTATCTTTTTGTGGGAAAGCACTTCCAATAGCAATTTTTACTTCTTCTGCGGTACGCTCTCCCACTAAAATATTAAACTCATCACGACAGTAC
>CAZYOT010000083.1:0-2275 GCA_964649305.1 uncultured Bdellovibrionales bacterium | reverse complement strand
AAAGACATTAAAGCCTTTGAACATCCAGAAGCAGGCATTACCTGTACCGGCATCTATGAATCCTAAGAAAAAAATTGTTCACATCATCCAATCTCTCGACAATGGGGGCTGTGAAAACATGCTTTTGCGGACTCTGCCTGCTATTCCTGAATTGGAACACGTTATTATCTGTCTACACTCAAAGGGTACTTTGGCACCACAATTTGAAGATAACTCAATACGTGTACTGTGTCCTCACTACAAGAGTTTTTTTGATATTTTCGGCTTACTCCGTCTTATCAAAATAATTAAAAGTGAGTGCCCAGCGCTTATTCTTACCTATCTTTTTCATGCAGATGTCGTGGGAAGAATTTTTTTGCCATTGTTTATAGCAAAGAATATTTCAATTATTCCATTTCTCCGTACCACTTACAATGATTCTCGTTATCGTATTGCTCGTTTTTTTGAAAAATACACTCGGTTTTTGGTAAAAAAATACTTTGCCAACAGTGAAGCTGTCAAAGCTTTCTATGTACAACGCCTTCGAGTACCCGCAAATCGTATCGTAGTTATACCTAATGGCATAGATACTACTCTTTACGATAAAACTACTGTTGATACTCACTCACTCCAGTGTGAACTTACTCTACCAGAAAACGCACGTGTTATTACCTGTGTTGCCAACCTCCATCCCAATAAAGGTCACTACTATCTTCTTGAGGCATTCATAGCCGTAGCAAAAAATTATCCAGAAGTATACCTCCTTCTAGCTGGTGACGGTATTGAGAGAGCTCGTCTTGAAACTCAAGCAAAAAATTCTCCTTATGCTTCTCGTATTCTTTTCCTTGGGCGCCGCAAAGATATCCGAGAAATTCTTGCTCTCAGTCATCTCTTTGTATTTCCAACTTTTTTTGAAGGCCTCAGTAATGCCCTTCAAGAGGCTATGTCTATGAGCTTGCCAATTATCGCAACCAACATCCCTGAAAATAAAATTCTCCTCCATGAAAATGTCAACGCTATCCTTGTGCCTCCTCGCTCATGTAAGTCCCTTAAAAAGGCTATCCAAAAGATGCTAAACAATCCCGACTTTGCTCAAAAAACAGCAGCGCAAGCACGAAAGACGATTGTTGAATCCTACTCCTTAGAAACAGCCAAGAAATGCTTTGTAAAAGCAATAGAGCAAACCCTATGAAAACAAGCATTCTTATTGCCCTTTATAATGCCGAAACCACTCTCGACCAAACATTTGAGAGTCTCCTCAAGCAAACCACACAAGACTTTCAAATTGTTGCCATTAATGATGCTTCCTCAGATAGTACCCCAGAAAAACTCCGTGCATGGCAAGAAAAATTTGGCCTTAATCGTTTTATCCTTATCGATAATCCTACTAATCTTGGACTGACTCGCTCACTAAATCTTGGCTTATCAAAAATTCATACTCCCTACACCGCCCGTATTGATAGCGACGACTGGTGGGAACCTTCAAAACTCTCAGAACAAATTCACTTCCTCGAAGAGCATCCCAACCACGGTATAGTAGGGACGAGCTATATAAATCATTTTGAAAATAAGAAAGTAACCGTTAGACCACCTGTATCAGATTTTGATATCAAAGCTACTATTTTCAAACGAAACCCGTTTGCTCACAGTACTGTCGTTTTTCGTACCGAGCTTATCCAAAGACTCGGTGGCTACGATCCAACCGTCCGCTATGGTCAAGACTATGATCTTTGGCTACGTCTTCAGCCGGTGACCTGCTTTGCCAACATCCCAACCCCTCTCTGTCATCGCCATACCCTAAACACCATCTCATCCACCAAGCAGCGAGAACAGATGCTTCAGTGTGTCAAAACACAACTCAAATATCTGAGACTTTACCAAAAACCTCTCTCTCTATACCGCCATATTCTTGAGCCTTTACTTGTTGCTGTTACACCCGACTGGATTAGAACCCTCAAAAGAAAACTCTCCCTATGAAAATCTTCGTCCCCTTTGCCATACAAGATATTGGAGGCACCTCTACTTTTGCCTATCAATTTTCTCACGCCCTTCAAGAAAGGGGCTTCGTAGTAACTTCTACTTTCTCTTGGGACTTTGATGTACTTTTTGTTATAGCTGACTGTCCCCTACGATACCCGCTACTTGCCAAAATTCTTGGCAAAAAAGTTGTTCAACGTCTTGATGGTGTCTTCCACCCTGCAGTAGCCGGAAAAAAATACTGGCTCTATAACCTCAAAATGAAAATTATCCATCGTTACTTTGCGGACACTGTTATTTACCAGAGTCAATTTAGTAA
>CAZYOT010000082.1:0-2340 GCA_964649305.1 uncultured Bdellovibrionales bacterium | reverse complement strand
AAGGATCAGGCCAACACCTTTGCCAACAAGGGAGGAAAGCTCCGTGCCGTGGCCAAAAAGATGCGTGACTTGGCTGAGGAGTTAGAGGAAAACAAGGTGGATGTCCGTCGAGAGGACCGGACGTTGCCAAGTTTTAAGATAGAGTGCCCTGATATCGTGGGGCCAATTATTCATATCAAAGCAGTTTCTATTCTGGAGAAGGGTCAGCCAGTGCAGAAGTCCGTAGATATTACTTTGAAGCGTAATACTCATTTGCTTATCATTGGTCCAAACGGCATCGGCAAGACCACTTTCCTTGAAGCCTTGGCTCACAAAAATCAAGAGCTGGTAGACGTGACGGAAGGGATAGAGATTGGGTACTATCGTCAGGATTTTTCAACTCTTGATTTTGAAGCAACAGTGTTTGATACGCTGATGGAATCAATTAAAGAAAAGAATAAAGAGTTGGTGTACAAGTTGGCAGCTAAATTTTTACTGCCGGCCAGCCTTGTCCAGAATAAGGTAAAAAGCCTTTCTGAAGGCCAAAAGGGACTCCTCATGTTTGCGAAGCTCTACGCCCTTGAGCCCCCAGTCCTAATCTTCGATGAGCCAACCAATCATATAAATTTTCGTCATATTCCTGTCATTGCTGAAGCGCTGGATGAATACAAAGGTACGCTCATCATGGTATCGCACGTTACGGACTTCGTGGCGCAGGTGCGGATAGATGAAGTGATTGATCTAGAAAATGTGTAAAAGAAATTACTATGACTCGCCAAGAAGCACTCTATCTTTTACTCGGAATAGCACTGGGGTCCCTTATGACCAGTTTTTTTCTGCTGAGAGCGCCTATGGTATCTCAAAAGGCCTATGACCTTGGCTTGCGGATGAAAGCAGAGCCAGGAGTAGAAGAATCACAAAAAATACAACAGTAGTAGACGTTGACTTTTGGCTTAAAGAGTGCTATAATGGGATAAAAGAAACAAAAATCCCATGGCCAAAGCCTCTCATTTAAAAGTTATTTTTTCACAAGCAATGATCCTCGGGTCCTTGCTTTTTTTGTTTACTTTTTCTAGTGCAGTTACTCTTGCTCAAGAGGTGCCTCCTGTCATACCAGATCCCGTTATTGACCCAGTCCCCACTCCAGATCCAGTCCCTACCCCAGACCCGGTAGTAGATCCCGTGCCTACACCTGATCCTGACCCAGTTGTTACTGAACCAGTCACCACCCCAGATCCAGTAGTAGTACCAGATCCAGAGCCTGTAGTGGATCCTGCCCCCGCTCCAGCTCCTGAACCGACGCCAGAAGTAGTAGCGCCATCGGAGACTACTGATTTGAGCGCTGACTTTGAGAAGTATCAAAAGTATCAGCTCTACCTCAAGTACGAAAAAAGAGATTACTACAAGAAGTATCTTCGGTACCGTGAACTCGCTGGTAAATACCCGTGGGAAAACAAAAAAGCAGAAAAAAAGGCTCTAAAAAGCCTCAAAAATGATGCTAAGAAATACAGAAAGAGTCCAAGTAAATACCCACAACTCCGTACACGTGCCGAAGACTATGCCAACTACGCCAGTCTCAAGGCTGAATATTTTGCTACTAAGCCATACGCTTCGTATGTTAATTATGTCTTGTATGATAAGGATAAGTATGTAGATTACAAAGACTATGGTACAGATGAAAACAAGCAAGGGTATCTTCGCTACGAAAAAGCTATTAAGGATGGTCTTGTAGCTTTACCTGACGAACCAAAGGAGGAGTCGTCTGCTCTGGGTCCGGAAATCACCGTGGGTATTTTCAACTACATTCCGCAAGATCTTCGTACCACTTCATTTAGTATTAGTGCCAATACACCGTTTCGAGTCTTAGATAATGACGGACGGGTCAAGGGAGAAATTCCAGCAGAAACCAAAATACGCGTGAAGTACCTCGGAGACAAACGTTTTATAGTGTACTACTCTGGTAGCAATGAAGAAATAGTAATTCTCTCTAAAGAAGTGCGCTTCTCCGCTGCTTCTGAGTATAAGGATGTGGTAGTGTTTGATGTTAGTCGCCCAGGCTCATCCTTTGATCGTTTCCGTGGCTCTATTCGGCTGAGACACTATGATTCTCCAGAGGCTGATGGGGACCGTATCTGGGTGATTAATAAGCTGCCACTCGAGCACTATGTGTGGGGCATGGGAGAAATTACCGGTACTGGTCCAGAAGCCTACAACCAAGTCATGACCACTATTTTCCGTACCTATGGATTTTGGAAAATTCAGTGGAGTACGAAGTATGCTGCTCAGGGCTTTAAGGTAGATGCTACGTCAGGGAGCCAGATTTACTATGGCTATGATTGGGAAATCACTCATGCCCGTATC
>CAZYOT010000081.1:0-2606 GCA_964649305.1 uncultured Bdellovibrionales bacterium | reverse complement strand
TATACACCTAAAAAAGAAGGTTTTTCAAAAACTGTCAAACAAACTAAAAACACCCTTCGATGAACTCAGGGTGTCTTTTGTACTTTAAAACAGAAACGCTTACCAACGGTTCTGTCCGCCACGATCGTCACGTGGTGCACGTTCCTCCATAGGACGAGCCTCATTAACGATAAGTTCGCGACCATCAAGCTCCTTGCCATGCCACATCTCAATAGCCTTCTGAGCGTCTTCGTCGGTTGCCATTTCTACAAAACCAAATCCGCGTGAACGGTTGGTCATGCGATCCATGATAATACGAGCGGAAACGACTGTTCCAGCCTGAGCAAATGCATCCTGCAAGCCCTGATCGGTTGTGCGGTAAGCCACACCACCTACATAGAGTTTAGTTGCCATATCTTGTCTCACTTATAATTATCTGTAAGCTGACCTTCAGCAGACCCGGGTCTACTATGCTATAAGAGCCTGAGTGGTAACTCGAAGCGCTTAATACGGCAAGCGTTACTCCAGCGTGAAAAACTTACATCAACCTTATTATACGCCTATTCAAGGGAAAAGTCAACCCCACTTTAGAAATATCCAAGGCAAAATACTAAATGACCAATCAAATCCTAAGTCTCACTGAATAAAATTTAAAATCTTAGTTTCGAGCCCCTCTATCTGCCGCTAGGCAGGGTTTTGAAATTTGACATTTGAAATTTAAAATTCTTATATATGGCATGTTGGCGCTATCCCGCGCTTCTCAAAGTACCGCTGATGATAGTCCTCTGCTGGATAAAAAGTCACTGCTGGCACAATTTCAGTCACGATGGGACGCTCCCACTTTTGCTGCGCTTCCTGTACCGAAGCCACTGCCAGAGCTTTTTGAGTATCATCATGAAAAAATATGACTGAGCGATACTGACTACCCCGGTCAGGCCCCTGCTGATTAGGTGTAGTAGGATTATGATTGGCCCAAAAAATTCCAAGCAGAGCCTCGTAGCTCACCTGTGACTCGTCATAGGTCACTTCTACCGCCTCCGCATGCCCGGTCACACCAGTACATACCTGTTCATAAGTAGGATTAGGCCGAGTGCCACCCGTATACCCCACCACTACATCTGCCACTCCTGGGATAGCCCTGAATAGGCTTTCAACTCCCCAAAAACACCCCGCCCCAAACGTTGCTTTTTGCATATACTTTCTTACGTTAACCTTTTTAAAAAATAAGTAAACTTTTTTAGAAGACCGCCATTTTTGAATGAGCATGGTGCCTTCTCTTTTTAGAGAAGGCGAATGAAAAAATGAGAGTATTTTTCACGCTGGGAAAAATACGTGTCGCTAAAAAATGTTTAGTTATTTGAAGAATGAGAACCTTCTTCATCAGGTACAAACACCAGTGCTGCCCCATTGATACAGTAGCGCAGTCCTGTCGGTTCTGGTCCATCGGTAAATACATGTCCAAGATGTCCGCCTGCTTTGGTGAGCACTTCTGTGCGAGTCATACCGTGGCTCTCGTCAGTCTTGGTAGTAACAGCATCAGCACTGACCGGCGCCCAAAAACTTGGCCACCCTGTACCCGACTCATACTTTTGCTCACTACGAAAGACCGCTTCCATAGTATCGGCGGCATAGTACGTACCAGCACGATGCTCTTTGTAGAGTGGGTGTGAAAACGGTGGCTCTGTCCCGCCTTCACGAAGAATTTTAGCCTGTTCTGGCGTGAGCGGCTTACACCCTACCCCTATTTCACAGCTCTGTCCTTCCACTACTTCTTCTTTTTTATCTTCCATAGTCATTTTTTTGTTACTTGTTTGATTAAACCAAAGCCATCCTCCAAGGAGTATACCAAAGCCCACCGCACTAAGAAGTACCCATTTCATAAGCTAGTGTCGCAATCCTCTACCGGTCCGAAAAAGATGCATCGTATACGCTACCAAGGCAATACTCATCAGTACAAGCATCGTGAGGCTCGATGCTACATTGACGTCACTTATACCGAGAAAACCAAAACGAAAACCGTTGACCATGTAGAGGATGGGATTGAGTCTTGATACGCCCTGCCAAAACGGTGAAAGCATATGAATAGAGTAAAACACGCCTCCCAGGTACGTGAGTGGTGTCAGGACAAAGTTAGGAATAATCTGTACTCCATCAAAATTCTTAGCAAATATTGCCGTCACCAGACCTAAGAGAGAAAACATGATACTGGTGAGGAGGATAAAGACCAGTACCGAAAACCAGCTGAAGATAGTGATGTGAGTAAAGAAAAGCGCAATGATAAGCACCAGCACACCGGTGAGTAGTCCACGAATGACGCCACCCGTCACATAGCCTGCGACTATCACTACTGGAGGTACCGGTGCCACGAGAAGCTCTTCAAGCTGACGCTGAAACTTAGCTCCAAAAAATGAACTCACAGTATTGGTAAATGAACTGGTAATCACAGCCATCATCACGAGGCCCGGCACAATAAACTGCATATATGTAAAACTTCCAATAGGTGCAATCTGACTGCCGATAAACGTCCCAAAAATGACATAGTAGAGGGTGGTGGTGATAGCTGGCGGTAGAAACGTCTGAGACCAAATGCGAAAAAACCGCACTACTTCAGCGCGCACTATCGTCTT
>CAZYOT010000080.1:0-2684 GCA_964649305.1 uncultured Bdellovibrionales bacterium | reverse complement strand
AACAGATACTAAGAAGAAGTATGTTCTTGGAGCATCGCTGCCAGCCACCGGAGCGACCACAAGCCTTTTGGTCTTAGCTTTCGCTTTACTATTAGCAGGTGGAGCAGTCCTTCTTGGTAACCGCAAGAAAACACTGATCAAAGTACTGGTACTCAGTTTTCTCATAACCGGAGGTCTTTTGGGAGGAGTAGCTCATGCGGCTGATCCCGTGACAGGGCTAGCTGTAACTATGGAAGACCCGGATGCTGCTGTGACCACCAATAGCTTCAAAATTGGCTTCGTAGCACTGGATATTCTCAACCGGACAGTAGAGGTAGCCTGTTTTTCCAACGGAGTACAGTACGATAGTTACACACTTATTTCAGGAGGAAGCTCAGGAGACTGTCAGGTCAATAGTACCGCTATGCCTGTAGCAGGAACCTATGATTTCTATGTAACAGCTACTGTGGACGGAGAGAGTGGAGGAACCCTTGAGAGCAACCATGAGACAGTCAAACTCGTTACTGGTGCTCCCGGTAAGCCTCGTGAGTACGATCGAGATGAGTCTACTTGTGATGACAAGATTTCATTTCGTACTGACTCTGATGGCGGGCGCACTGTGAAGGTAGAAGTGTATCGTTCGAAGAATAAAAGCTTTGTAGCAACGACACCTGTTGAGACTTTAGTGATTGGTTCTGACACAGAGGGTACGATTACCACTACTCCACCAAGCTGTCACGAAGACTACTGGTACGCTATCCGCGCTGTAGATGCTGATGGTATTGGCTCAGAATTTGTGGGTGATGTGGATGTCAATGTCACCACAGACACCAAAACAGTAACGATTACTCGTCCTGGAGAGCAGGCTGCTTCTGGAGCACTCCCAGTGACCGCTGGAGCAGGCGCTACCACAGAGGGTGGTGCAGTAGAAGGAGCTGCTACCGATGAGAACGCTAACGAGAATGGTGCAGAGGTTTTGGGTGAAATGACAGAAGATGATCAATCAGGAGAGAGTTCTTGGATGAAAGACAATAAGGGAGGTCTCTTCATTGGAGCTCTTCTGATTCTTGGAGCACTCTACTATCTCTATGCAAGACGACGCACAGCCAACGGCTCTCTCACGGATAATGAATAAGCACCGAATTCTCCTTGGAGGAGGTCTTATTGGGATAGCTTTGGTGATTATCATTGGGACTTTTCTCCCGCTGTATTTTCAGGATATAGGGTACTACTATAGTACCCTCTTCCTTCAGCCAGCAAGCGTAGACACTGGGAATAAGGAACAAAGTGTCCAGTCAGTAAAAGGAGATGTGATAGTGCCCAAGAATACAGACTTTGGTATAGTGATTCCAAAGATTCGAGCCAATAGCGTGATTCACGAGGGTATTGATTGGAGAGATTCACAGGTTTACCAGAAAGCACTGCAGACAGGTATAGCACAAGCAGAGGGGACAAGCACTCCAGATAAGCCAGGCAATATGTTTCTTTTTGCTCATTCAGGAGTTGATTTCTATGAGGCTATTCGTTACAATGCTGAGTTCTATCTTCTGAATAAGTTGGAGCAAGGAGATGAAATAGATGTTTTTTACAAAAACCAAAAATATCTTTACGCAGTTCGTGAGACCAAAATTGTAGCCTCTGATGAAGTGGATTATCTTACTAAACAATGGAATCAAAAAACCGTCACATTGATGACCTGTTGGCCGCCTGGTACAACGTATAAGAGATTGATTGTGATAGCTGATCAAATTCCTCAAGATAAATAGCTCTATGAAGCATCGAGAAAAAGCTTGGATAAAAAGAATGAAGAAGGTATTTTTGATACCCCTAATTTTACTATTTATTCTTGAACTACTCGCTTCTTCAGGGAGTGTATCACAGAGAGAAACAAAAGAGTGGCTTTACAATACACCCACTATGGAGAGTGAGAACGTGAGACTTTCAGACTTTGAGTTTACTGAGGGAATTGATGGCGAGGCAGCGATGGTATTTGATGATGGTACGGGTACAAAAGAAATATCACTCTGTGGCAATTTACCGCAGATACTTTGGTGGTACATTTTGGGGGCGTATCTTCTGCTATTAGGATTCAACTTTTACGAGAGTTATCGTATATCAAGCCAGGTAAGTTGGCGTTTTGAGATTTTATTGACACTAGCATTTCTAGGTATATGGCAGGGTTTTGATATCTGCCAGCACGTCTTGTGGTTTCCGTGGACTGTTTTGAAGCTGGGATTGATTATGTACCTGATAGCCGAAGTCTTGGCTTTGGCAGATATTTCCCATAAAGCATCTATGAAAAAAGAGAGGGAGTAAACCCTCTCTTTTAGTATCAGTAAGCTAACTATTCGATGATTTATGGCTTATTGGGAGTAGTGATGCTGTTACTTAGATCAAGTCCTTCTTTGTTGCCAAGAGCGGCCTCAAAGCGAGTAAGCATTGGATCACTTCGGTCTGGTTCTGTGGGTCCAAGCGGATCATCACGATTAACGTAATAGAGGATGCTGTGGCGATCACTCGTGATACGTTTGATCTCTTTTTTGCGGGCACGACGCTCTTTGCTGTTCTGTGGCTCTGATTCAAAAGTTTTGTATTCAAAAGGCATCTTGCCAGTGAGGAGGGGTTTATCACTCTCCACTTTTTGGTAGTCATTGAAGCTTGTCGGTGGGAAGCGATTGACGAGATAATCCATATAGTCACGCCAG
>CAZYOT010000079.1:703-2739 GCA_964649305.1 uncultured Bdellovibrionales bacterium | reverse complement strand
TAGAACATGATAAAGGGGTCTCGTATGCTAATATCTCGCAATTGCGACTCTTGAGCTCTAAGCGTATTCTTCGAAAGGTTGGGGTTATTTCGGAGGAAAGTTTTGCTAGAGTAGTCCGCTTCTTGAAAGATTCTTTAGTATAAAAAAATCGGACCCCCTTGCGGGAGTCCTCGGAGGCCGAAGCCACTAATATATACATTATACTCTTCATATAGAAAAAGTCAAGAAGTATATGCTAGTATGGAACTATAAATACAAAAAATGCCGTATGTCTATTGAATTTCCAAGTATTCCAGCTTCAAGACCGGAGAAAAGTCAGGAAGAATTGTACAATGAACTCGAGGCCGCACTTCTTGTAGGTGATTCATCGGAGCTTTCTCTCAGCGAGCAAGAATACAGAGCTCTTATAGTTTGGCAGAAGGCGGCCGAAGCAGAAGCGGATAAAACCAATACTTCCGAGGCTAATATAGAAGTGATAGTAAGGAGGATAGAGCTTTTTTTGAAAACAGGACGTTTTACTTTTGCAGAGTATGATTTAGGAGATGCCTTATTGGCGACGGAAAATGACCTATCACTTTCTCCTGAAATACGAGAGAGAATCACTGCTTTGCAGAAGCAGGTTGAGGGTCAAGAATGAAAAGGTGGTTTTTGTGTATCAGAAAGAGTAGAATAGAGGTATAAATCTAGCAGCAAAGCTATGGAAGAAATGAAAGAACCCAGCGAAGAAGTGAAATGTCCAGAATGCGAAAGTGGTCATACCTACCATGCCGGTGGGATGAATATCTGCGTCATGTGTTCACATGAGTGGCACGAAGATGAACATAATACAGAAGAGGAAGGCTTTGTGGTGCGAGATAGCAATGGAGTACAGCTTGCCAATGGTGATACCGTCATGGTGATTAAAGACCTCAAGATCAAAGGGTCACCCAACTCAGTCAAGATTGGTACTAAGGTCAAGAATATCCGTATTACCGAAGAAGGGGATCACAATATTGACTGTAAGATAGAGGGTATCGGAGCTATGGGTCTCAAATCAGAATTCGTCAAAAAAGTATAACTATATGAATATAGAACTAAGTAGTGATCAGTATAGGGAGCTCATGATTACCATTGGGATAGCAGATGGAGTACTTGAGATGCTTCGTGAGGGACTGCCCGAAGAAAAAAACGGTGCCTATATCCGTCAGTCAGACCGTATCTGGGGACTGGAGTCATACCTCCTTGGCTACGCCAAAGATATGGAATGTGAGGATATGGTAGAGACCTATGGCGGAGAATTGACCCTGAGTGACAGTGTGTTTGAGGAAGAAGTCACGCCACTTCTCGAGCACTACAATGAGTACATGGTCTACGATGCCATGTCGAGTGAGCTCGCCTGGCGCGATATCGTGCGTGAGATGGGAGTAGACAATGCCAAGAAGCTCGAGGAAGCCAAGGATGAAGAGTCTCTAGAGTTGATACAGAAGTACGAGTCCAAATACTGGAATGAATTTGATGAGCATGATTTCACCCGTCTCGAAATTGTAGAATAAAAAATGAAAGGCCCGGTACCTGCGTTGCAAGTCCGGGCTTTCCAGTTGGTGGGTAGGCGGAGCCCTACTGCAGGGCCCTGATCTGACGACGTTGTTGGCTGGTTCTGGTTACCCTGAGGCCACCAGCACCAAAGATCAGATAGTTTCGCTCCCATTCGAGAAGTTCTTCTTCTGAGAGCTGGTAGAGGCTCTTGACCTCTTCTCGCGTGGCGAGCTCCTGGTCGAGAGCATCCAGGATAGCTCGCTTGTGGCCAGGCGTCATGCGTGCGCCTGGTGGTGGCAGAGCATCGCTCATCCGTAATTCAAGGGTTCCTTTGACTGGCATTTCATATCTCCTCCGAATTGTGTGCCACAGCCATCTAAGCGCAAAA
The DNA here is from genome assembly GCA_964649305.1 of uncultured Bdellovibrionales bacterium. Taxonomy (GTDB): domain Bacteria; phylum Patescibacteriota; class Minisyncoccia; order Moranbacterales; family UBA1568; genus UBA1568. The sequence continues at coordinate 836 of CAZYOT010000079.1, read as the reverse complement.
AAGATGTTTTGTCCATAGTCACGATTGTATGTACTATCTCTATATCCTCAAGTGTGCCGACGATACACTCTATATCGGTATCACTACCGACCTCAAGCGAAGAGTAGTGGAACACAATACTTCCGCCTTGGGT
>CAZYOT010000079.1:0-658 GCA_964649305.1 uncultured Bdellovibrionales bacterium | reverse complement strand
ACTATGAGCCTCGTTCTGAGGCTACTCGTGAAGAAGCTCGACTCAAAAAACTGACTAAAGAACAAAAATTGAAATTACTTGACGAGCTACCAAAATAGCTAGAATTTTATTGTATAATATAAGTGATAAGTTTTTTATTAAACTGTATGGATAGCATTAATATAGGAGGTACATTTGCAATAACTTTTTGGGTTTTTGTTGTTGTTATTTATGCATTGTCAGCATTTTTTTTATGGAGAAAAAAGAAAACTAGTTTAATATATTTTCTATCCTTAATTGTTATAAATGTTTTCATGTGGACCCAATTTATGGGTAGGCATAATACATTTACTTATCTAGTAACTTATTATTTATTACCGATTTGCCTAGTTACCTTCGGATGGCTTCTTTATACGAAAAGAAATACGGATTAATATATTTGTATTAAGTATATGAAAAAGTACTTAACTAAACATAAGAGAGTGTCCTACATTATCCTAAGCCTCTCTTTTTTTGTATTTGGTTTGTATCCGAGTGAGTCTAGAGCGGGAGTGCCAGATGACTATGGTATCCCATATGCAGATGCCACCCTGATAGAGTCTGACACCACTTAGTCTAGTGCTGATGTACACGAAATTTCTACGCCTACTTATGTAGTAAATGGTGCCATTCTAACTAT
>CAZYOT010000078.1:1211-2836 GCA_964649305.1 uncultured Bdellovibrionales bacterium | reverse complement strand
ATATCTAACTGTTTCTCGATATCAACAATATCTGTAATCTCTTTTGTTTGATATCCTGCCAATGAAAAAACTATTTTGTCTGGTGCTTCTGGAGTGAAAACTCGCCAAAATCTTCCCTCCATGTCTGTTTGCATATCTTTATCATTTCCATATTTGACAGTCACCCCCGGTAAAAGCTTTCCTGCTTCATTGCTTACGGTGCCATACACTGCATCTGGATGATAATACCTCTTGAGTATTTCTACTGCCTGTCGAGGATTACCTTTACTGTCCCAGAGTTGTGTCGACCCTCCTGTCCCTACCCAATAGCTCACACCGACCACCGATGGATTTTGAGCAAGTAACCCAAGCGCCTTCTTTATCCAGGCAGCCTGATCTTCTTCACTCATATTGCCATGAATATCTGGTATAGGCGCTCCAAACTCTCCTAATATTACTTTCCCACCGCTTTTTTGAGCTAAAATATCAATATCCTTCACTAATTGTTCTGGCTCCTTAACGTAGTGATCAATAGTGACTACCCCGCCCAGAGCAGCAGTGGTGGGCTTATCCATAACAAGTTTAGCCACATCGCCATTCATAGAAAAAAGATTGCACCGCACATCCTTTTGAATAGTCTGGAAGGCTTCCTTCATCACCCCATACTCCGCTATAAGAAACTGGCGATGACCCACTACATCCCCTGTCAGACGTGGGTCTCCCGGACCACCATTCTCACATTCAGGACATGAAGAAAAAGCATCTCCATCATCGAAAATATCCGGATGAGTCAAGATAAACTGCTTGGTTTTTTCTATGTGTTCAGCTCTTGTGATAGATGGATATCCAAACCATTTTTCCCACCCCGACCAGTTACCTCGAAACCAGACCTTGAGATGGTGTTTACGTGCTGCAGCTACCCAACGTTTAAGTATAGGCACAAACTCTTCATCATACGGAGTGGCAATTGCCACATGTGTGGCCCCAGCATCTGCAATCTTCTCTACTTGAGCGTCTATCACCTGATCAAAATTACTATCTCCAAGCTTTTCTCGTGATGGATCACGAGAATATTTCATAGTATCAATTGCTTCAAAAGGAAAAGAGTCACGTACAGGTGGTGTAAAGTAAAAATATCTCTGAGATGGTTTTGTATTCAGGGCAATAAATATCCAAAAAACGACTCCCAAAAGAATCAGGTATCTCAAAAATCTCCAAGCAAATCTATTTTTCATAGGCCCAAAACTACCCTTACCACTTTTTCTTTAGAATAGGCTCTGTGATAAGGTCTGGTAAATACTCTGGCTTAAGCTCGTAGATATCTGCAAAAGGATAATGATCTACCAACTGATACCGCTCAAAACCTGTATTACCAATCATGGCTCTCCATGTGGAGTCATCGGTAGAATTGGTTCTCACTACAATCCACCTTGCCCAACGATCAGGATTGGCAATGGCCGAATCATAGTATGGGCCTGACCCTTCATGGATAAACTTCTTCATGGGTAAGCCAGAAGAAAAGATAATCGAGTCATGCGAAGCGGCTGAGATGAGGATAAAACCTGGCTTGTCTTTGGCGTTGTGATTGAGCCAACCAGAGATCTCTGTTACGTTCTTTTGACTAGATCCCACCTGCGCATCATCAA
>CAZYOT010000078.1:0-1201 GCA_964649305.1 uncultured Bdellovibrionales bacterium | reverse complement strand
TTCGAGTAAGAAAGTTATTAAATGTAGAAATAATTGTTTTTAGCATTTTTATTAAGCCACTCTGAAATTTCTGTCACATTTTTCTGACTTGATCCCACTTGAGCATCATCTATAGTGACCGCATCCACTGAAGAATACTGGAAAAATCCTACAAAAAGAAGGAGTCCGATAATCACATAGCCTAGAGGCTGCTTGAGTCGATAGACCAGATAGCCTACAAAAATAGCGATCGAAGGCATCATCATCACCCCATAACGTACATTAAACCAAGTATCTCCCGAAATACCCTGGATATAGAGCACCGAGTGGCCGAGGTACAAAGCGAGGACATTAAACAAAAATGGGGCCATCAGGACAGTGCTAGCTATTCTCACTGGGAGCGCCAATTTGCGATCAAACCAGAGAAAAACTCCTGCTATAAAGCCCAGAATCATCGTAAAAGCTCCAAGGTTGTAGGCCATGGCATACAAGTACATCTTCAATGAGAAAAGCCAGTTACCCTTACTTGGCAGCACGCCAGCAGCATTGAGCTGGTCTTGCTGAGCATGAGCTGAGTATGGACCAAAGGCAAAATACAATGGATCATGAAAAATTATAAGATTCCAAAATAGCCACAAGGCGACACCAAATCCTGCCAAGGTGCAGAAGAAGATAAATGACCCTTCGGCCTGCTGATAGCCGTACTTCTTAAACATGTAAAGAGTGATAAGCATAGCCGAAAAAAAGAACATAAACCACCCATCGTAACGCACTAGGGTAGAGAGCATAACAAAGAAAGCAGAATACACCATATAGAGCGTGTTTTCTGTCTTAAACCAGCGAAGAAGAAAGTATGCTCCAGCAGTCATCGTACCTATGAGCATCAGCTCTGTCATAGCTGTTGACTGTAAGTAGAGGATATTGATATTGCTTGCAAAAAGCACCACTCCAACTACGCGTCCCAGAACCCCTACTCCCAACTCTTTCAAGAAAAGACTAATCAATACTCCTGTAGAGACAAAAGCAATCATAGACCAGAGAGCTCCAGCCAACCCTGAGTGCCACATAAAATCATTCCAGATAGTCAATACCATCAGAAGATGCGTCAATGGCAACCATACTGATCCCAGCTGAGCCGCTCCTGTATTGAGCCCCTCTACGACACGTCGCCCGATGTCTAAATGTGAACGTGCGTCATTGTAAGCAATACCAAGCCCATTTT
>CAZYOT010000077.1:0-2867 GCA_964649305.1 uncultured Bdellovibrionales bacterium | reverse complement strand
GCACAAAGGTGAAGGTGGTCAAGAATAAAGTGGCAGCACCATTTAAGACTGCTGAGTTTGATATTATGTACAATGAAGGTATCTCTATTGTAGGCGATGTGCTCGACACAGGGCTTCTCTATCAAGTAGTCAAGAAGTCTGGTAATTCATATTCTTACGGTGAAGTGAAGCTGGGCGTGGGAAGAGAAAACGCCAAGACCTTCCTGAAAGAAAATATGAAAGTGACTAAGGAAATATCGACACTACTCCTGAGATCGAAGGAGAAGAGTAGTATACGGCTATCAACTAAACCATCTGTTCACACAGATGGTTTTTTTGTGGTACAATATGAATAATTAAAAACAAATAAATAATCTCCCTAAGTGAGACTAGCTAATAGTCTTGCGGGAAAATATAAATATATGAAACGTCTCTTGAGTAGTTTTTTTCTTTTGAGTCTTTTTCTTTTACCGTTAGCTACACTGGCTGAGGATCAGACATCACCAATCCCTGGTGCTGAATTAGTGGACCCTGCAGGGAATGTGAGTTGTTTTGATCACTATCGATTTGGCTCTGTACAGGCAGACTTAGAGACAGATATAGCTGAGACTGTCCCGGGGGTGGATATGGATTTTCATGGGAAGATTAAGAATGACAATGACTATCCAGTCGTAGACGGCACTCTTTTTGTAAAAGTTTTTCTCAAGAATGACGGTGTCTTTACTCAAGGAGATGGTAATCCAGTAGTGGACCAGTTTGTAGTAGATGGAAAATGGAATATTCTTGCTAAAGGTGAGAAGGAAGTGCGCTTCACTTGGCATGTACCAGAAAATACTATTGGAGGCGAGTATTACCTAGCCACCTTTTTCAATACTGAAGGACGCTACAATCTCTCGGGGCTTTCTTTTACGGATGATGTGATTGGCAATTCAGTTCAATTCAAAGTTAATAGTCAGGAAAAAAGTGTCTATCTAGATAAAACCAAAACCACTCTCAATGGACGAGATCATCACTTTGCGGCTTACCCGCTTCACTTTAAGATGGATGAAATTGTCGCTATCAAAACTAGTGTAGTCAATCCAACTGATCAAGATCAGGTTGTCCAGCTGACCTGGGAAGAATATACCTGGGATGCTATGAGACAGGAGAATCTCAAAAATAAGAAATATGAGTTGGTACAAATTCCTGCCAACCAAAGTAAAGAAGTATCGTATACAGTCAATCCTCAAAACGCGAGCGTTTCATATGTGGTTGCCACTACCAAGGACCAGTATGCCAAAAGCGTCCAGGGCATTCGCTTTGTCCGAGACGGTATTGAAGAAACAAGAATCAACTTTCCAAGCCTCTCAAGTTTTCCATTGAAGAAGGGTGAAGCTAATGCGCTTTTTGCCTGTGCTCATAGCACTAATCTTCCAAAAGTGCCAGGTAATGTTCTCACTCTGACTCTGAGAGATGATAACGATAATATTATCCATGAATACAAATACGAAGGTGATATTACGGGAGCCATGTCTGGATTTAAAGATGACTTTACACCAGCTAAAAGCTATGACAAAGTATTCCTGACAGCTACTCTTCAGAGAAATAATGAAGTAGTTGAGGAGGTCACTATTCCCTATGATTGTAGTGTTATAGACAAAAATATCTGTAACCCAATAGGAAGTCTCTTTGGTGAAAAAGCCACTCCGAAACACATTGCTATGGTAGTAGGTGCTCTCCTAACACTCTTAGCTATCCTGGCTATTCTTGTTACCAAGATGAAGCAGCAAAGAAGGAGTAACCGGTTTAAGTAAACCTATGAAGCATACATACACAAAAGTTCTTTTCGGAGCCTTACTCTTAGGAGGTATTTTCTTGGTACCAGGAGTAGTGGAGGGGAAGAGTGTGCAGTGGAGCGAAAACTCACCGGGTCTTATTGCCTCTACAAAGTGGAATGACGGTATCTGTGTGAGAAACTGTGCTAACATGGACCCAGATAGATGGATACTAAGAGATGGTATGTATGGCGCTTATGGAAGTCTACAGAGAGCACAGGCAGTGATTGAGCGTGCTTCTTCTGTCTTTAATAACACAACGGGTGCAGTTGTCGATGATAGCTTAGGAAGAGCTGCTGTCAGCGTGGGAGATTCTCTTTCGTTTCGCCCACGAGCAGATTTAAATACGGATATTAGTTGGTCAGGTACGGGACATTCAGCAGATACACCAAATGGGCGCTGGAGTAATGGTGGTCCTTCAAGCTGTAGCGCAGCAGACTATCTCTCTATAGAAAACTTCGGGAACGGAGTTACTCAAGAAGTTTACGGAGCTCTTCATGTTAAATCTACAGCTCCGACCATTGTCCATGCGGGGTCAGCGGGTTTGAGCTGTGATGGAGGTGGCTTTAATTGTACGGTAATCTCAGCTGGAACGATAGACTCACGGATTACGTATCCAAGTACACAGGGACACTACTATCTCTCTGTATTTAAGAGAGGTCAGTTGGACCCTGATGACGACTGGGTACAGCAAGGCTGTAATGCAAGCGGAAGGCCGATGCATGATGCTGCTGTGCAGGCGGCTTCGTGTACGTTTAGCCTTCCAAGTGTCAGTGGGAGTGATAATATTTGCATGACTGATCCGCGTTATGAATACACCATGAATGTCCCAGATCTGCACTTAGATCATGAACTTCTTGCCATCAATAACAACAACATCCCAAACCCACCATCCCTTACTGGTCCAATTACCGGTTCTCCTAATACCAGTTATGCTTTTGTAACCCAAGCTTCAGACCCAGATAATGATACTGTTAAGTATGGCATGGACTGGGATAACAATGGTTCTGTAGATGACTGGGTGCCAGCTGCAAGTTTTGTAGCTTCCACTGCTACTCAAACCTTCAATCATCA
>CAZYOT010000076.1:0-2894 GCA_964649305.1 uncultured Bdellovibrionales bacterium | reverse complement strand
CACACCATCAGCACCGCTTTTCATAGCGGTGTTGTCATTGTTACCCACCCATACGCCTAGAGCGACTTTGCGGGTAAAGCCAAGGGTCCAGGCATCATGAAACTCCTGTGTGGTACCTGTTTTGGCTGCTACACCGCCAGCAGGGAAGGCTAGGGGAGTGTTACCCCCAAAGACGAGAGAGCGTGCCTTGTTATCGGAAAGGCTAGAGCTAATTTTGCGTGCAGTCTCGGTACTGAGGACTCGCTCGCCATGAGGAGTATGTTCAGAGATGATTTTGTGATTACGGTCTTCGACACGGAGAATACCAGTGGCTTTCTGGTAAATACCTTCCTGACTAAAAACAGAGTAAGCATTGGCCATTTGGAGGAGTGTAGCTTCCCCACTCCCAAGCACTAATGAAAGGCCATAACGGCTGGAGTCTCCAAGGGAAGTGAGGCCCATTTTCTTGACCTGATTGAGAGTATTGTCGACCCCTGCTAAGTATTGAGTTTGAACGGCTGGAATATTAAGTGAATTGGAAAGGGCCTGACGCATAGAGATAAGGCCATGAGTCTTGCCGTCGTAATTCTGTGGTTCATATTCCGTACCCTGACCATCAGGTCCAAAGTTCATAGGCAGATCAAAAAGCATCGTCTCTGGCTGGTAACCTTTCTCAAATGCTGTGGCATAGACCAGAGGCTTAAAAGAAGAACCTGGCTGACGAGGAGAGGTAGCGACATTGACCTTACCATCAATCTCAGTACTAAAGTAGTCTTTGGAGCCTACCATAGCGATTATTTCACCCTTCTCAGCGTCAAGAGCAACCAAAGCTTCGTTGCTAGCACCCCACTTAGCGTTGAAAGTAGCACCTTTTTTGATACTCTCTTCAGCTTTTTGTTGAGCCTCCCAGTCAAGAGTAGTATAGATATGCATGCCCTCATATTCGAGCATGTCACGACCATACTGATGCTCTACTTCTTCAAGGACATTGAAGACAAAGTGAGGCGCCACTATATTGCGTCGTAGAGGTACCACATGTTGGGTGGCGTTTTCTTTGATGGCATCTTGAGCTTGAGCTTTGGTAATCCAGCCATTACGGACTAGTTTTTCGATAATGATTTGCTGACGTTTTACGAGAGCGCCCGTATTATTGCCATAGGGTGAGTAAAGAGTAGGTGCGTTAGGGAGAGCTGCGAGCATGGTCACTTCACCTAGACTTAGGTCCTTGGCCCTTTTGTCAAAAAAAGTTTCGGCAGCAGCCTCGATACCGTAGGAGTTTGAGCCATAGGGAACTTGGTTGAGATAGCGGTCTAGAATTTCTTCTTTTGTGAGGAAAAAGTCGATTTTAATGGCTAAGAGAGCCTCAATAATTTTACGTTCGATTGTCTTTTCTCGAGAAAGGACCACGCTTCTGGCCAGCTGTTGAGTGATGGTAGAGGCAACCTGTTCAAAACCACCCTCACGGATATTGACCCGCAAGGCTCGAAAGATGGCTCGAGGATCAACGCCATTGTGGTTGTAGAAGTTTTCATCCTCGATAGCGATAGTAGCGAGACGCGCTGCGTTGGGAATTTCATCATGACTGATGGGCTTGCGATTTTCTTCACCATGAATTTGATACAGAATGTGTTCACCGGTTCTGTCGTAGAGAAGTGAAGTCTCTCCACGCTTGACACTTTCAAAGTCGTGGACTGATGGGACAAAAAACATAAAGAAAACCCAAAAAGCACCACAAGCTATGAGGAGTAAGATAAGAAAAAGGCTAAAGAATACGGTTTTGGGGTGTTTCATGGGATAACGAGCAGGTCTATGAAATATCTTATTATGCGCTAGAATTCTCAGACTGTCAATTCAGGCTAGGGGTAGTGTCTTTGGCCTGAAAGATAATTTATCATGGAGACTATTTGACAATATAGGCGTTTTGTACTAGAATCATTTGTTATCAAAAAAGGTGTCTAAATAAAAACAAACACCAAATAAAGGCCAATATAAGCCTTTATTTTTTATTCGAATATTTTAGAAGTTACGTTTTTATGTTGCATAAACAAATATCTATAGTCATTCCCACTTTAAATGAGGAGGGCAATATTGATACCTTGTTGAAGCGTTTAGCGCACACTTTTTCAGAACACAACTTTTCTGGAGAAGTTATTTTTATTGATGATCATTCTACAGATAAAACGATAGCTTTGATACAGGAACTTGGCCCACAATATAAGGATATTCTGGAAGTACGAGTTTTGTTGAAAAAAGGAGCTCGCGGTAAGGCTCAATCTTTGATCGAGGGGTTTGCATTAGCTCAACACGATATCATCGCGATGATTGATGCTGATCTCCAGTATCCGCCAGAAGCCATTCCACAAATGGTAGCTAAAATGGAAAAAGGTGCAGATATAGTGGTGGCCAATAGAAAGGAAAGAGACACAGACTTTTTGAGATCACTATTGAGTAAAACATTCACATTCTTTTTCGCGCGTATCCTCCATGATTTGCACTGTGATAGTCAGTCTGGATTAAAGGTTTTTCGTAAAACAATTCTACGAGAAGTAAAGCTCACACCTACTCCTTGGACCTTTGATATGGAGTTTTTGCTCACGGCTCGTAATTATGGTTATGTTATCGAAGGTGTCACTATATTCTTTGCTGAACGTCAGAGTGGGGAATCAAAACTAAATCCACTGAAAGCTGTTTTTGAGATAGGTTTGAGTGCTATCAAGTTGAAACTCAAGGGCCGACCACCACTCCTTATTCATCCTGAGTCAGTAGATTCTATGCACGGAGCAGGTATCGCCCATAATAGACAGCGTTTCGTGACTCATACCACGCTGCATCATTCGATCTCTGCTTTGGAAACATTTGTGCCTTGGCAGTGGGGAGTAATTATCTTTCTAGTTCTTCTATTGGTAGTTGGCATG
>CAZYOT010000075.1:2654-2915 GCA_964649305.1 uncultured Bdellovibrionales bacterium | reverse complement strand
GCCTCTATGAAAATCCACCGTGCTACCGTTTTTTGGCTTTTTGTGCTGGCTTTTCTTGTGACTGTCAGTTCAGTCCTCTTCTATACCTTTGGCTATCGTTTTAGTCCTACTAGAGGGATTTTTGTCTATACCGGGTCTCTCACTATTGATTCCAATCCAGACCTAATTACTATCAAAATTAATGGCGAAGTAGTCCCCGACAGCCGCCTTGGCATCCTCAACAAGGCTTCCCATATTGGCGGTCTCGCTCCCGGTGAATAC
>CAZYOT010000075.1:0-2644 GCA_964649305.1 uncultured Bdellovibrionales bacterium | reverse complement strand
GCTCCTGGCTATGCAAGCTGGCAGAAAAAAGTCATCATCGAGAGTGGTAAATCTACAGAGTATTGGAACGTGCTCTTGAGCAAAGACCCCGCCAATCCTATCACTCTTCCTGATACAGCGATGGTCACCCGAGCTTTTCCTTCACCAAAGAAAAATGTCATCGCTCTGGCTGCCAAAAATGGCAACGAACTGACTATCACCGCCTACAATACCAAAACAGAAACATCTAAACAGGTCTTCTCTCTTCCTGATGCCGATCTTCTCGATGTGCAGTCTGATGGTATCGAATGGTCACCAGAAGCTGAAAAACTTCTCATCCCGGTAGAGCATGCTGGTAAGCATGAGTACTATGTGGTCGACGCTGCCACGACTGAATCCTTCAAGCTCAATCTCCTCACCGAAGATGGTCGTCGCAAATACACTCGCTGGCATCCCAAAGAGCGCGCTACCCTTATCTATCTCGACCAAGAAACCCTCACTCGTGTGGATACTCGCGTCGAGCCTCTCACCCCTATTCCTATGTATTCTGATATCGTGGCCTACGATATTTCTTCTGAGCGTGCCTATACGCTCTCTACTCATGGTATAGTGATGCGCTACCCACTCGACAGCAACAACTATACCCTGGAAGAGGCTCTCCAAATTACCACTTCTCCTATCGAAGTAGATACCAACAAAGAATACTTTGTCATCATTTACGATGAGAAGCGTATTAGTCTCCTAGAGCCAAAATCTGGCACTTTCTGGCTCTACAACAAAGAAGTGGCCCCTGATATGGTCTCTATGGGTACTGGTGTACGTGGCACCCAATTTTCTGACGATGGCAAGAAACTCCTCTACTACTCAGATACCGATATCTCTGTTGCTTTTGTCGACAAATGGGAAGTCCAGCCTATTCGTGAACTCGGAAGTACGCAGCAAATTATCCGACTATCTACCCCTATTACTGGTGTCCAGTGGGCCAAAGATTATGAGCATGTCATTTATGCTACCGGCAGTCATATTATGTTTGCTGAGCTTGATAGTCGCGATTATCGTAATATCGGTACCCTGATTTCTCTCCCTACTACTCCTCTCCAGGTCTTCACTCGTCTCGATGAAGACCGTGTCTATGTGATCAAAAATGTTGATGGTGAAAATCGTCTCGTCGGTATCGACTTTCCAGAAGCCGTAAATCTCTTTGGCTTTGTCAATTAAGATGTATATAGCACAGGACCGGCTCAGGAATTATCCCTTGCCGGTCCGTTGACTTCTCCCTTCCGTGTGGTTGAGCATTCAAGAAATCTTCCGCCAAGTTTAGCGGCGAGATCTTCTTCTGCAGGCACGCAATCGCGCCCGATTAGCATATTTCAGTCTTTGGGCAATCTTTCTCCTCGCTCTTGTCATGTGGTCTCTCCTTTGACCGCCGTGCGTCCATCTTTGATGCTCGCCTTTTAAGTATATACCTATTTTGGCAAACAAAAAACGGCCAAGGAACACGATGGTTCCTCGCCGTTTTTACGTTGATCACTGATCACAATCAAGTCTTCATGGGGGCTCTGGTTCTTCAATAAAGACTCCTGTCATGAGATGCGTCTTTGCTTCTTCACAAAGTACAGTGCCATGACAATATGCGAAGCACTGCTTTTGAGCATACCTATGATGACTTTGTAGTTCTCCGATTTCATGTTCTTCTCACTTCCAATTTTTCCTAGGGTTTCTTTTTTGCCTTTCGGGCAGCAGTTTTATCTTGCTTCTTCCTTTCTGCCTGCTGACGCTTGGCTGCTTTCATAGCCTGGTAGGCTTCTGACGACAGATGGCCTTGCGGTTGCATCGTAGCCTGTGGCGATTTTGACATATCCACCGGACGTCTACCTCCCCCAAAGGCACTTTTAGTTGGTCTACCCATTGATCTGTCCCTCGTTTTCTCCCTAAATGTAAACGAACTTAGCAATAATATTACCACCCTAACATACCTTTAGATAAAGAAAAACCCCGCCAGAGGGCGGGGCTGAAATATCGAGACTAACGCTTAGACCGACTGTGGAATTCTTACGAATTCTGAGAACGCCTCCGTTCTCAGCAGTCTCGAAGAGACCTGCTCTCCGCAACGGGCAAACTCCCGTTTTCCCGACCCCTTTCAGTCCACAATTGTGCAAACTATCGTTTGCTCCATTGTGGGCTCTTGCGGGCTTTTTTGAGTCCTGGCTTCTTACGTTCTACTGAACGAGCATCACGAGTAAGGAATCCTTGAGCCTTAAGTACTGGGCGAAGAAGTGGGTCATGTACGAGAAGTGCACGAGCGACACCAAGCTTGGCAGCATCTGACTGACCATGCTTGCCACCACCGCGGACCAAAAGTGAAGCCATCATTTCTCCTTCGAGACCGACTACCTTGAGTGGTGAAAGAGCATTATCCTCAAGTGCCTGGGTACCAAAGTATTCACGTACAGTCTTGCCATTGGCAATGTGAATTGGCTCACCCTTAGCCTTGTAGAGGCGTACCTGAGCCACAGCCGTCTTACGACGACCAACACCGTATACGTAACGCTCATCAGCGCTTACTTTGACAGCTTTCTTGGCAACTGTAGGAGTAGCCTTTACCGCTACAGTAGGAGCTACTGCTTCCCCGCCTGCAACGCTTTGCGTAGCAATGCGGGCAGGT
>CAZYOT010000074.1:0-3115 GCA_964649305.1 uncultured Bdellovibrionales bacterium | reverse complement strand
AAAAATTTGTCCTCCGTGGCTTCAGTAGTACTGATACCATAAGCAATAGCCCGAATAAGCTTACGCTCAGCTACACGCATGGTAAGGACATTCTTGAAATTCAACTTCTTGTTGTAGAGTACTCGTGCGCTGTAATAAAGATTAGAAATATCTACCAGTACCCCCACTCTTTGATCTAAAAATTTTGCCATAGTATAAAAAATTTATTGTTCTAAAAATATTTGCCTTTAAAAAAAGATAAGCCCGGAAAAAAGCTCCGGGCCTACAGCTAACCTATTTGAGTCCAAGTTTTTTGGTGATTTCTTTGTACGCTTTTTCGTTGGTTGACTTGAGGTATGTCAACAACTTCTTGCGCTTAGCTACCATTTTGAGGAGACCACGGCGTGAATGGAAATCTTTACTATTTTTCTTCAAGTGGATAGTCAACTTACGAATCTGCTCAGTAAAGAGAGCAATCTGATAGGCTGATGAGCCAGTATCCTTATCATGGAGCTTTACCTCCTTAGTGACTTTGTCCTTCTGTTTATTGGTCAGTGCCATATAACATGTGTCAGCAAGCTATTCGTTTACCCATAATGGCAAACCAGTAGCTGCTCAAAATAAAAATTAACAAAACTTACTATAGCACATTTTCTGTTTTTAGCAAATTTTAATCTGGTGTGGCCCTCTCTCCCTTATCTTCAATCTTACGACTGGAGAAAGGTAAAGTCAGCCACGCTGTCCCCTGCTTGAGGTTTCATCACGCGTACTCCCTGAGTCACACGACCCAAGAGAGGCACGCTCTCCATCGGGATACGAATAATAGTACCCTTGTGAGAAGTCATAATTAGATCTCCTTCAAGACTTTCCGTATGAGTCACCAAAGCTCCTACCAAATCACCAGTCTTAGCGGTCACCTTCATCGTCTTCATGCCACTTCCGCCACGCTTTTGAACCTTAAACTGTTTTAGTTCTGTGCGCTTACCATAACCATTTTGTGAAAGCACTAGAAGTTCTCTATCCTTTGCGTCTTTGGAAATAATATCCATAGCCACCACACAGTCCTTGGCATCCTTGAGTTTGATACCACGTACACCAGCAGCACTCCGTCCCATTGGACGCACATCGCTTTCCTTAAAGCGAATAGCCTGGCCGTCCGCAGTAGTCATCACCACGTCATCTGTTCCTGTAGTAGGATTGACCCAAGATAGCACATCACCCTTTTCAAGATTGATAGCGATAAGTCCACTGCGTCGTACGTTATCAAAGTCTTCAATCTTAGTCTTTTTAATCGTACCGTTTTTGGTAGCCATAAAAAGAAACTTATCATTGCCATTTGAAGCATAAGAGATGAAAGCGGTGATTTTTTCTTCCTGCGACATCTGCAAAAAGTTCACAATAGCCTGGCCACGAGCAGTACGAGAAGACTCTGGAATTTCGTAAGCTTTGGTCTGGAAGACCTTACCGCTATCCGTAAAAAACATGAGATTATCATGAGTGTTGATAGAGAGTACCTTGGCAATACGGTCTTCTTCTTTAGTAGTAGCTCCTATCACACCCTTACCACCACGCTTTTGGACGCGGTAGACATCTGGATTCATACGCTTGATGTATCCATCCACAGTGAGTGTAATAATTGCATCTTCGTTTGGAATCAAATCTTCTTGTTTGAACTCTCCAATCGCCCCTTTGACCACCTTGGTACGGCGCTCGTCTCCAAAACGCTCTCCGAGTTCCTGTAGCTCACTCTTTACAAGACCAAGAATTTTAGAACGGTGCTTAAGAAGGTCTTCAAGGTAGGCAATAAGTTTCAATTTTTCAGCCAATTCATCCTCAATCTTCTTGCGCTCAAGTCCAGAGAGAGTCTGAAGACGCATTTCCAAAATAGCTGTGGTCTGTCTATCAGAAAGCTTAAACTTCTTCATCAAGTTTACATGTGCCTCTTCTTTGTTGGCAGATTTTTTGATAGTAGCAATAATTTCATCGATATGATCTAAAGCAATCTTAAGTCCCTCCAGGATGTGCGCCCTATCTTTCGCTTTACGAAGTTCATACTCACTGCGACGAATCACTACTTTTTCTCGGTGCACTATATAGTGCTCAAAGATAGCCTTGAGAGTGAGAATCTGTGGCTCGCGACCATCTACCAAAGCCAGAGCATTTACATTGAAGTTCTTCTGAAGATCCGTCATTTGATAGAGTTTATTCAAAACCTTTTGAGGAAAAGCTTCCTTTTTGAGCTCGATCACAATACGAACTCCGTCTTTATCAGACTCATCACGAAGGTCTTTGATTCCCTGGATGTTCTCTTCTTTTACTAAATCAGCAATCTTCATGATAAGACTAGCTTTGTTGGTAGCATAAGTCATTTCAGTCACCACAATCTGAAACTGTCCTGCTTTTGATTCCACGATATCTACCTTGGCTCGAGCAGTAATAGCTCCTCGGCCAGTAGCATAGGCTTCGCGAATATCCTTCTGATTATAGATAATACCTCCTGTTGGATAGTCTGGTCCTTTCACAAACTGCATCAAATCATCCACGGTAGCTTCTGGGTTATCAATCAAGTGACAAATACCGTCCACTAACTCATTGAGGTTATGCGGTGGTATATTGGTAGCCATACCCACAGCAATTCCCACTGTTCCGTTTAAGAGTAGCTGTGGTAGTTTAGCTGGTAATACCACTGGTTCTTCGTGCTCACCATCAAAGTTTGGGATGAAGTCGACAGTATCCTTATCAATATCAACCAGCATTTCTTCAGCAATAGCCTTAAGTTTGGCCTCGGTATAACGATACGCAGCAGCTCCATCACCATCCATAGAACCAAAGTTTCCCTGGCCCCAGATAAGCGGATAGCGCAAAGAGAAATCCTGAGCCATACGCACCATGGTGTCATACACAGCGGTATCGCCATGGGGATGGTACTTACCAAGTACTTCACCAACTACTGTAGCAGACTTACGAAAACGCGATGTAGAACGAAGTCCTGTAGACCACATTGAATACAGGATGCGTCTGTGTACCGGCTTAAGACCATCGCGGACATCAGGAAGTGCGCGCGAAACAATCACACTCATCGCGTAATCCAGATATGACTGCCTCATCTCATCAGTCAGTGAACGACCTTCAATTT
>CAZYOT010000073.1:292-3169 GCA_964649305.1 uncultured Bdellovibrionales bacterium | reverse complement strand
AGAAAGAAATTCTGTCTTAGCATTATCAAGCTCTTTGAGTTGCTGGTTGGCAGCTGAAAGAGATTCGCTAGCTTGACGCAGTTTTTCTTTTTGATTGAGTTCAGTGTGAATAGCCCTCGTCAAAATAATACTAAACAGTACAATCAATACCAATGTAAAAAATATCAACATTTTACCCAGAGGTGCATCCACAAAGAAAAATTGCCCTCCGATAAGAAGCAGTATAGAAGCCACGAAAAAATGCACAGACAAAATACGCGTATACTCAAAGTTATCTTTGGAGACACCGTAAGCCAGATATCCGATAAACACTGGCAAGGCAAACAGCCCTGCCTGACTCAAAAGCCAATCGGCTGTTATCGATCCAGCTACCAAGCCCCAGAAAAAAGCACCTAGAAAAAAGACCACTCCTACCATCATCGTCAAAATTGAATTGATGCGACTTCGATAGCGATACATACCATAGAGAGAAAGTACTAGAATAATCCCTATCATAATAATGTATGGTATATACATGGAGAGAATCATTGGTCCCTCCACCACGTCACGATCACAGTTAGTCAAATCATAATATTCTAGAGCATACGGTGTGGCCAAAAGCCCTGCCGGCACCACATAACTCACTACCAGCAAGAACTTCATCCAATACGGCATATCTTTTTCGAAGATAAATACATACATGAAATACAAAGCTGAGACATAAATTGAAGTCTCAAAAAGAACGAGAATCGCCCAAAAGAACATGACGTACTCGGATTGTGGCAATAACCAGAGAACAAAATCTATCAAAATCCATGCGCAACTAAAGAAAATTGTCGCCAGCAAGATTTTATTCAAAAGTGGCTTTCTATCAAAAAATAAGATGACAAAAAACAACACTGCAGCCAAAGTAAATGGCCCAATATGCGAATAGAATATCACTGACTCAGATACGTTTTTGGTATACGAGAAGAGAGTATCTATTCCCCAATCACAGGCTATTGGATTCAGCATAAGGTTGAGAGTAAATGACAAGGAAGTATCGATAATATTCGGATCATAGAGTGGTGCATCGGGCGTAGTCGTAGGCTGTGGTTGTGGAGTAGTTACCGTAGTATCTGTCGGTGCGACTTGTGACTGTGGCGGAAGAGGCTCCCCCGTAGGAACACTCTCGCCTTCATATGGATCAGTATCGCTCATTGGTTCTGGTTGTGGAGCTGGTTCTGGTTTCTCTTCTTCTACTTGAGCTGGGGCTGCTGGTGGAATATAAATACTACACTCAGCTCCCTCTGGAACAAACTCCCTGGCGAGTGTTTCTTCACTACACACCACTCTTTCGCAACCCTCTTCATTTGGAGCGCACACTAAAGGCTCACATACACCTTTTGTAGCATCACAATCAGGCGTCATACTCTTCTTCTTGAAGATATAGGTATAAAAAAGAGTTTCATTGTCTGCTGTCTCTCGGCACATCTCACTTGGATACTCTTCGCTCGTAGAATCACACACAAAAGCAAAACATGTTTCAGATGTCTCATCACAAGAAGTGATGGTGAGAATTAGAAAATTCTTATCAAGTACATACACCTTAAAACACAGTGCTATCGAAACACTGGCAATAATAAATCCTATTAATGTAAGAATAAGATTGCGAGTTTTCATGAAATAGGCTACAAGTCCTTATTTGGATTAATAAATGGCAATTCTACGATAAAGCGAGATCCCTTACCGACTCCATCGCTCTCTGCATACACCCGTCCACCATGCGCCTCCACAAAAGTCTTACCCACAAAGAGGCCAAGCCCGCTTCCACTAGAATCCATTTTCTTGGTTGTCTCGGTACGGATAAACTTACCGAATAACCTCTCGGCGTCTTCCTTGGAAATACCAATACCGGTATCTGCGATGACTACACGAGCCACGGTCTCGGTAGCCTCTATGGTAATAGTCACTCCACCCTTCTCGGTATACTTGATAGCATTGTCGATAAGATTGGAGATAATTTCCTTAATCTTATTCACATCCAAAGTCATGATTGGAAGCGGTGTCTTTGGCTCCTCATAAGCAATACTCAAGCCCTTCTTCTTAGCCAGGGCGATAAACATGTCATAGAGCTCACGGACCACTGGCTCAAGAGACGTTTCATCCCATTTGTGCTGCACTTTACCTGCTTCAATCTTGGAAACATTGAGGAGATCCTCCACCAACTGAGAGAGTCGTAGGTCGATGGTATAAATCTTATGAAAAAGATCGGTAATTTCTGGATTGTCCATCTTGCCGTATGAGCCCTCAAGCGCGAGTGAGATATACCCGCGAATAGCTGTGAGCGGCGTACGAAGCTGATGAGAAGCAATAGAGATAAACTCTGATTTCTGCTTATCTAGCTCTTCCAAACGGTCATTGGCAATAGCGAGGCTACGAGAAAGCTTCTCAAGCTCTTCCTTACGCTCCACTTCTCTCTTAACTGAGCGAATCAGGAAAAATCCTGCAATAATAATCAAGAGAAAACTTATAGAGTCAAGTACTATATCAACGGTACTACTTGCGTAGAAAAACTGTGATCCAATAATAATAATCAACCCAAATACTAGAGCCTGAGCTCCAATCATCTTGATATCAAAAGCCTTAAAACGGACAATTAGATAGCCCAGGAATCCAAGAAAAATAACCATCCCAAACAAGCCATACTGCTCAAGTTCAAAGTTGTCTAAATATGTTGCCACTGAACTACTCATAAAAAAGGACCCCAAGAAAAGCTCCATTCCTACAAGAAAAGCCAGTATTTTCTTGCGCTTTTCGATGACTGTTTCTGTATAGAATCTCTTGATACCAAATATAAGTATCCAAATAAATATACCTACACTGAGAGAATAGTAGGCCGTAGTAAACCAATCCACT
>CAZYOT010000073.1:0-282 GCA_964649305.1 uncultured Bdellovibrionales bacterium | reverse complement strand
CAAGAAAAATAACCATCCCAAACAAGCCATACTGCTCAAGTTCAAAGTTGTCTATAATAGAGGCTATCTGCCATGTAAAAATAAGCAAAAAAAGAAAAAGAAATATCCCAAGAGTAAATATTACTAAACTTTTTTTGTCATTATTAGAAAGAGTTTTATTGCTCAGTGCTTTGATAAAAGAAATCATTAAAGCAGCAAATACTACAAAGAAAACACCTGTTTGATAAATCTGCAAAAAATTAGTCTCTACAAGTTCACAATTTACTAAATCAAAACTGGTCA
>CAZYOT010000072.1:0-3213 GCA_964649305.1 uncultured Bdellovibrionales bacterium | reverse complement strand
ACTCCACCTAAACTGGTATTGGAGTATGGTGCCGGAAATGGTGTGATGACCAAGGCCTTACTTAAGTATATGCCTGAAGATGGAGTGCTTGTGGCTATTGAGAGCAATGAAGTCTTCTGTGAAGAATTACAGAAGATAACAGACGCTCGCTTGAGAGTGTTTCATGGTACGGTGCAGTCTTTCTATCAGGAGACTCAAGCCCGCGAAGTAGAGGCTGATGTGATAGTCTCGAGTATTCCTTTTTCATTTCTTTCTAAGGAAGAGCGAAATGTGGTGGTACAACAAACCAAACAGGCCCTCAAAAAGCAGGGCACCTTTATTATTTTTCATCAGTACAGCCCACTCATGAAAAAATACATGCAAAAACACTTTCCCAAAGTTTCTATCAACTTTGAGTTACGCAATATCTTACCGTGCTTTATTCTTTTCGCGACGAATTTCTAGACGTGCTCTGTGAGGTCGATGTGTTCAAGTTCTGCCTCACGCGAGTCCTTGATAAAACGAAACCAAGTAGCTTTTTGGGGGACTATCTTGATAAGCACAATATCAGAGCCTTCCTGACGCATCACTGGTGGTAGGTAGGATTCATTCCAAGAGCGTTCGATAAGAATCTTTTTGATATCCATTTTTTTGACCTCGCTATCGACAATTTCTGCTGTACCATCGATATGGACGCTGGTTGGGAGAACTTTTTCTTCAAAAGCAGTCAGGCTGATGCTTGGATTGAGGCCCAAGTTACGGTATTTATTGCTGGCCTTACGAGTGAGAAAATAGATACTAAGATCAGTATCTACAAAGAAAGTAATGGCCGCCGAGTGAGCAAAATAGGCAGGGGAAACAGTACAGACTACTCCTGTGGTGTTGTTTTGGAGGAAGTTGAGGATGTCTGATTTGAGTTGTGCTTGGTCCATAGGATTATGTGTTTATATAATTAGCCGAAATTAAGACGAAATTTGCGTTCTAGGTAGTTGAGGCCACCTGGGATGATGTTGAAAAGGATAGGAAAAGCAAAGAAAAAGAGGGCTAAGGGGAGGTTGATGAAGACGGTAATAATGCCGATAAGCGCAAAAAGAGGGGTAATCACAAAACGAAATTTGGCCTGACGGAAGAGTCTTGGGGAAACCTCGGAGGTATCAATATCTTTGGAATAGATAGCGTACTTGAGCATAGCCAGGTTGGATAGGCCAATAGCTAGAATATTGAGGCCATAGACCACGTAGGCGAGCTCTATGTGGGAGTACGTACCAATAAGGTTGGAAGAAAAGGGCACAAAGGCAATCATACAGAGGAAAAAGAAGTTGAGGAGGATGAGGTGGCGGTTGATAGTTCTGTCGATAAAGCCGAAGAGAGCATGATGAGATATCCAAAACATGACGAGGACGATAAAGCTCACGTAGTAGCTCACAAAGAGAGAAGTAATGCTATAGAGGCCCTGCCAGAGCTCCCAATTAGTAATGTGTTCATGGTGAAATTCAGGCACGTGAATTTCAATGATGAGAAGAGTAAAAACGATAGCAAATACGGCATCTGAGAGGTTTTCGATACGAGTTTTGTTCATAGAGAGATGAAGAGTACAAGTTTAGTATAAACGTAAATGAGAAATAAGATAAGGCAAAGGATAGTTTAAGAGCTCATCTTTACGATGTTTTTCGATTTATTTGACAACAGTAGAGCCTTGTATATAATTATAAGTGAAAGGTAAGTAAACAACATAGCATTATGCAAATACTCACACCGAAACAAAAAATTGTTTTACAAGCAATCAAAGATTTTTTTTCTGAAAATGGCACTATGCCAACGGTGCGTGAGATTCAAGAGCAGTCATCTAAGCTTGGCTTGCGTCTCAAGAGTCTTCGGAGTTTTTTTATCTATCTCAATGAGCTTGAGGCCAAGGGGTATATCGAGCGTACCAGTGAGGATAGGGGGATTACTCTCAAGGGGGTGACGAGTGAGAGTTTTATCGATGTGCCAGTTTTTGGGATGGCTTCTGCGGGAGCAGCCACTATGTTTGCTGATCAGTACATTGAAGGCTACCTCAAAGTTTCCAAACGCATAGTCAGTCCCAAAGCCAAGAGTAGAGTGTTTGCTATCCAGGTATCAGGTACTTCTATGAATAAGGCTCGAGTCAATGGTAAGACTATCCAAAACGGAGACTTTATTCTTGTCGATACGAGCTGGAATCACTATGACAATGGTGACAAAGTATTGGTAGCCATAGATGGTCTTGCTACTGTCAAAACCTACCGTACAGTAGATGGCAAGAATATTGTCCTGTTGCCAGAGTCTACTGATACCAAACACAAACCGATTTTTCTGACAGATGAGGATAATTTTGTCATCAATGGCAAGGTCATAGATGTGCTCAAAATGTCCAAATAATGCTTTTGCATAGGTATTTTTTGTGTTATTGTGAATAGAGATAATTAATTCTGTTTACTATGTCAAAAGAAATCCAAAAAAAGCCCAAAAAAGAGGCTCAAAAATCCAAAACGCATCAGGTAGAATTTATGCAGTGGCAGGCTACGCGAGTCATGGAGCAGGTGCTCGAGCAAGTACTCACGCCGTATCATTTATCATTGTCTGAGTGGAGACTTTTGGGATTGATACGTGAGCAGGGAGAATTACAAGCGACAGAGATAGCACTCATGATGAGAGTGAAGCTTCCTCTCATCACGCGTCACATAGGAAGTCTCAAGCGCAAGCGGTGGATATCTGTGTTGCATCATGCCAAGGACAGGCGCATCAAGAGAATTCTCATTTCAGAAATAGGCAAAGAAAAATTGCAGATGCTTGAAAAAATGATGAGTCTTACTCTTCGTAAAAGTTTTCGTGGTGTGACCAAAGAAGAAATGCAAAGCTACAGTAACGTGCTTACTAAAATTATTTTTAATGGGAGAGGGTAGTTTTTGCTGTCTCCCAAGAATTGCTAAATACTCTTTATTTAAGCCAATTTATGGTGTCTATGAGGAGAAATTTGAGTGGATGAAGGATGGAGATTTAGTGGATACAGAGTAAGTACAAAGAGAATATTGCGGTACAGCAAGTGGGTATAAAAATCAAAGAAATTTTTTACTAAAAATGGAGAGAAAAAACAGATCAGGAGATCTGTTTTTTTGTTAAGTATTTTATCTTTTAGGACCCTTCATTTTTGTACCTAGGGTGTGTCAAGAGTTATACACAAAAACACTACTTGCAAGCCAAAAAATATGCTAT
>CAZYOT010000071.1:0-3231 GCA_964649305.1 uncultured Bdellovibrionales bacterium | reverse complement strand
TAGAGCGCCGCATTTGCAATGCGGAGGTCATCGGTTCGAATCCGATAGGGTCCACAATAACTATCGGATGAGAAGTTTATGCCCGTTAGGGTAAATCCGATAGGGTCCACAATATAGCCCTTGTAGGCTTATCTTCAACTCAAAAATCAGCTGTAGAGCTAGTAAGATTAGATAGGAATTACTATTTTGTTTGTTCATAGATGACCCTGCTGATCTAAGCGGCCATTGATGAAACTTGTTTATGGGAAGAAAACAAATTCAACATATTGTAGAGGAGCAGTGGTTCACTCGATTAGTGATAGCGATTATCATTGTTAATGCCCTTGTGCTGGGTCTAGAAACCTCAAAGCCCATCATGGCTAAATGGGGTGATATTTTACATGCATTTGATATTGCCTTTATACTTTTTTTTGTTTGTGAGTTAGGATTAAAACTTTTTGCATATCGACTACAGTTTTTTCGAGGAGGTTGGAATATTTTTGATTTTGTCATTGTGGGGCTGACTATGGCACCAATCTTCGGCAATCTCTCGGTCTTACGCTCATTGCGTATTTTGCGTGCACTGAGATTATTCTCTATGATTCCTCGTTTTAGACTTGTGGTGGAGGGATTTTTTGATGCACTTTCTGGTCTTGTAGCTGTAGCTATAATGCTTTTTGTAATGGTATATATTGCTGCAGTCATGGCTACAAAACTTTTTGGAGAAACTTTCCCAGAAATTTTTGGAACACTGACCAAATCACTTTTTTCTATGTTTCAGTTGGTTACTCTTGAGGGTTGGACATCAGAAATAGTGAGACCGGTGATGGAAGTCTATCCATGGGCGTGGCTGTTCTTTATCCCATTTATCGGCTTGACTACCTTTACAATCTTCAATTTGTTGATTGGTATTATAGTCAATTCGATGCAGCGTATTTATGAGAAAGAAGAGCAGGAGCTTTACAATGAGCTCCATAAATCAGAAGAAACACAAGAAGATATACTTGAGAAAATTCACACCATAGAAAAAACCCTTCATGATCTCAAGAAGGCGCTTAAGAGGGAATAATCTTTCTTTTGGGTGTGTATAGAGTATACTTAAGCTGCAAAGCATTTATCTTTTAGTAACAACTGTATGTTTGTGAAGCTTTACCTTGTAGCCTTGGTGACTTTTTTTGCACTTGATATGACTTGGCTGGGTCTTATTGCTAAAAATCTCTACCGTGAGCAGATTGGTCATTTGCTTCGCCCGGATGTGAATTGGGCCGCAGCTATTATCTTCTACCTTCTTTTTATTGTAGGCCTAGTAGTGTTTGTCATTAGCCCGGCAGTCCAAAAGCAATCTTTGGTACAGGCTTTGCTTTTGGGAGCTTTCTTTGGTTTGGTGACATATGCCACGTATGATTTGACCAATTTGGCTACCACTAAAGACTGGCCACTTTTTATCACGCTTGTGGACCTGGTGTGGGGAGCTGTACTCTCAGCCAGTGTTTCAGTGGTGACCTACTTGGTGTATACCCGCTTTATCGCCTAAGCTATGTCTTTTTTTCTTACCTTGGCGCTCGTGCTTTTTGTCTACATGAATTTTTGGTTTGTGCTGTCGCTTGTGCGTAAGCGCAATGATGTAGCTGATGTGGCCTGGGGACTTGGGTTTGTGATCCTTACCTGGTATGGGCTTCTCATGTCTGGTATGTATGAGTCTCGTCAGATACTGGTGACAGTACTGGTGACGCTTTGGGGAGTGCGCCTCGCCTGGCATATCCATACACGCAACAGCAAAAAAGGAGAAGATTCTCGTTATCAGGCATGGCGTGAGGCGTGGGGCAAGTGGTTTATCATTCGTTCGTATTTCCAGGTGTATATCCTCCAAGGAATATTTCTTTTCTTGATTGTTTTACCGGTATTATATGTACAGCACTTTGACGGACCCGTGCTTGGAGTCCTGGACTTGGTGGGTGTGTTGGTTTGGGGACTTGGTTTTTACTTCGAAGCGGTAGGAGATAGACAGCTTCGAGACTTTATCAAAGACAAAAACAATCATGGAAAAATTTTGACTACCGGACTCTGGCGCTATACGAGACATCCCAACTATTTTGGTTAGGTGACTCAGTGGTGGGGGATTTGGCTGCTCGCTCTTTCGGTACCAGGGAGTTTCTGGACACTGATTGGGCCTATGACCATTACCTACCTGATTGTCTTTGTCTCAGGTATTCCTATGCTTGAGAAACGCTATGCGGGCAATGTAGACTTTGAGGAGTACAAGAAGACAACAAGTGTTTTCTTTCCATTTTTTACGAGAAAAATATAATGCAGTATTGGCTTTTCAAAACTGAACCGAGTACCTATTCTATCGATGATCTCAAGCGAGAAAATACGACAGAGTGGTATGGTATCCGTAACTATCAAGTGCGGAATTTTTTGCGTGATGCCATCAAGATAGGTGACAGAGTCCTTATCTATCATTCCAATGCGGAAGAAATTGGGGTAGTGGGGACAGCTACCGTAGTGAGCGAAGCCTATCCAGATACAGAGCAATTCAAAGAGGGGAGTAAGTACTACGACTCCAAGAGTAAAAAAGAAAACCCCAGCTGGCTTTCACGAGACATAGCTTTTGAGTTGAAATTTCCAGGTATAGTACTCCTTTCTGAGCTCAAAAAAGAAAAAGCGCTCAAGAATCTCTTAATTTTACGTCCCGGCAATAGGCTTTCTATCACTCCCCTTAAAGAAAAAGAATTTAAGCACATTTTGACCCTTGCTCAAAAAAAGAATGCGTGTTAGTATATGAGCTCCGGAAATCCGGAAAATTCAAAAAAGAGGGGACATTCGTGTCTACTAGTGAAAAGGATAAACTTCTCATGACTGCATCAGTTACTACCCATCTTCAGGCCGCTGGCAATGTGGCTCCGCCGCACCTTAAGGCCGCCATGTTGTTTTATCGGCCAAACGGCCAAAAAAGGGACAATGAAAAGTCCAAGAAATAGTACGGGGGATGCTATGAGGCAGACAGAAGTACCAGAAGATAAACTTTCTTCTCACGAAGAAGATTATCATCGCTATGTAAGCGGAGGTGAAGTTCCTCCGTTGCCTCCAGATTTTATGGTCCAGTACAAGGCCATAGCTCCCATGGAGCCACAGTAATCAATTTTTTTTGAAGGGGAATGGAGGGGGTGTGTTGGTATGGCCAGCGCATCCCCCTTGATTTATTCTCTAACCGTGCTACAATACCAAAGTTCATTTTTGGGTGATTAGCTC
>CAZYOT010000070.1:0-3359 GCA_964649305.1 uncultured Bdellovibrionales bacterium | reverse complement strand
TGTCTTTGTGTGTAGTTTCGAGAGTGGCACGGAGCACCCAGTATTTTTCTGGGACAAAAGCACGAATCTCTTTTTCGCGCTCTACCAAAATATGGAGAGCAGGGGACTGGACACGACCAGCAGAAAGACCATAACGCACTTTTTTCCAGATCAGACCAGAAAGATCATAGCCTACGAGACGGTCAAGGACCCGTCTGGCTTCTTGAGCCTTACGGAGATTAACATCAAGTTCGCGCGGATGAGCGACGGCAGCCTTGACTGCATCAGGCGTGATTTCGTAGAAGAGGACACGCTTGGGTTTCTTGAGGCCACAGGTCTCAGCAACATGCCAAGCAATAGCCTCACCTTCGCGGTCAGGGTCAGTAGCTAGGAGAATCTCGGTGCTTTTTTTGGCGAGATTTTTTAGTTCGCTTACCACTTTTTCTTTGCCGGCTGAAATTTCATAGTGTGGCACAAAACCACCCTCGATATCGATAGCCTTTTTGTTGTTTTTAGGGAGGTCTCTGATGTGTCCTACAGAAGCGACGACTTTATATTCATTGGCCAGGTATTTTTCAATGGTTTTGGCTTTAGAAGGGGATTCTACGATAAGAAGTTTCATATACAATTGACGAAAAGTGAGGGTAAATAGAAATTGATAAAGAGAGATTATTTTTTGTGGAAAGGTATTTTTATTTTTTTACATTTTCTATCATAGTGCATGGGTTCATCATTTTTGGCAAGTTTTGGGTATCAAGATTGATGTAAAGAGGAATAATTTTTTATAGTATGCAGGTCTAAAAAATTTTAGTAAAACGTGGTATAATAGAAAAAACAAAAGATCTTGTGTCAATACAAAAAATACCAAACGGAACCACAGTTTTTCACGTAAAAGAAAAACTTTTTCTCATTCGGCCACATGGCGGAAATGATTCAGAGTATGTACTTTCTCTGATCAAAGATAAGAAAGAATCCCGAGTCATCGCCGGGCCATTTGCACATACCAAAAAAGGTCAAAAGAAACCCTTTGGTCGGAATCCCTATTTTCGTGTCAGTGAAAATGGCGAGAGTGTTTATGTCACCTGGGTGACGAAAGAGAATGGTTTGACTATCGCTCAAGTCAAAAAACCAGGAGACTGGGAAGTACTTACTGGATATGAAGAAATTTCTCGTCCAGCTGTTTTGGTAGAAGCCCCAGAGACTTCTAAGAGTGAGCAGGTCTATGCTTTCTACGCTTCGGGTTCGGCCACCCTTGCGGTAGCACGGCTGTCTCTAGGAAGAAAGCAATTTAAAGAGATTGGTCCAGTGGCTCGTTTGGTCCGTGGCACGGAGTATGGACCGCTCAGTGTCCTGCGAGCAGAAATGGTTGCAGAGGGTATTCTGATTTTCTATACCTCGGTCAATGGTTGGGGTTTCCCTATGGTGGATGTTCTCTTGGTAGATAGGGATGCTCCGGATGAAGTGCTTTGGCGCAGCTCAGAGCCTCTGTGGGAAGCGCCACTCTCCATGCCGCTTGTGGCACCAGAGCCAGTTTCTATTGTACATTCTGATGATGCACTTTTCTTGTATGTCGAAAACCATCATGGGGGAGTAGATGCTATCAAGCTTCCAAAAATTCGCATTAAGCTTTTTCCGGGTAAAGCTACCAAGAAAGCACTTACCAAAAAAGACAGTACCAAAAAGAAGCATCGTACTCTAACATCAAGTGATTTGGTACGCTATGCTGGCAATCCACTCCTTGAGCCGGTCAAAGATAATCACTGGGAAGCCTTTGCTGCTTTCAATCCAGCAGCTCTCCATATAGACGGTAAGGTGCACCTACTCTATCGTGCCCAGGGACACAATGGCGTGTCTACTTTGGGCTATGCATCGAGTAGTGATGGTATCAATATGGAGGAGCGTCTAGCATACCCGGTCTTTGTCCCGACTCGTGATTTTGATACTCGTACAGAAGCCTCTAAACATGCTCCATACCCATATGTTTCTGGAGGGGGTTTTGGTGGTTGCGAAGATCCTCGCCTGATTTTGATTGAAGAGACCATTTACCTCATCTACGTGGCTTTTGATGGATCACATCCTCCAGGTGTAGCCCTTTCTTCTATTAAAAAGAGCGATTTCCTGGCCAAGGAATGGACCTGGACCACGCCCAAGCTCATCTCTGAACCAGGGCAGATCCAGAAAAACTGGGTGCTTTTTCCAGAGAAGATCAATGGCAAGTTTGCTATTCTCCATGGTATTAGTCCAAAAGTGCAGGTGGAATATGTAGACAGTCTCGATGAGCTTGGTACCAACGGTAAATATGTAGAAAGTCTACGTTCTCATGGAGGTCATGGCTACGAAGAAGAAGAGCGAAAGAAACACTGGGACAATATCGTGCGTGGAGCAGGAGCTCCTCCCATTCACACACCTCATGGTTGGCTCGTTTTCTACCATGCTATGGATTTCCGTGATCCAGGTAAATACAAAGTAGGGGCGATGCTCTTAGATCTTACTGATCCCACCAAAATTCTACATCGAGCCAAGAGGCCAGTCCTAGAGCCTGAGACTCACTACGAAAACAATGGACACAAGCGCGGAGTGGTCTATGTATGTGGAGCAGTGGTTAAGGATGATATTTTGTTTGTGTACTATGGTGCGTCAGACAAGACGGTAGCTGTGGCAGCAGTGTCGTTTTCTGAATTTCTGGCCGACCTGATAGCGGATAAAACTCCAGTGTTTAGTCGTCTCTCTCTAGAAAGTAATCGTTATTCAATTGTTAAATAAACATAGCTATGAAGTTGATTAAGCGTTGTTTCGAAAATCCAATCTTGGTTCCAGAGAGTGATACTCCCTGGGAGTCTGAAGGCGCTTTCAATGGATCAGCAGCGCGGTATAAAGACATGATACATATGGTGTATCGAGCTCAGTCCAAGCCTTTGTATCATAAGACAGGGGATTGGATATCACTTTGCTCCATCGGTCATGCGGTCAGTGATGATGGAGTGCACTTCAAGAAGCACAAGCTCCTGATCAGTCCGCTCGAGCAGTGGGAACGCTATGGCTTAGAAGATCCGCGTGTCACCAAGCTTGGCAATACATATTATATTTTCTACACTGCTCTCTCTACCTTCCCTTTTGGAGCAGAGGGAATTAAGGTGGCAGTAGCACTGACCGATGATTTCAAAACCATCAAGGAGCGTCATCTCGTCACGCCGTTTAACGCCAAGGCAGCTGCGCTCTTTCCTCGCAAAATTAATGGCAAGTATGCAGTAGTCTTGACTGCCAATACCGACCTACCGCCAGGCAAAATTGGGATTGCGTACTTTGATAAAGAAGAAGATATTTGGAATCATGAACTGTGGGCCGAGTGGTATGAAGATGTAGATGCCCACACGCTCAAT
>CAZYOT010000069.1:0-3526 GCA_964649305.1 uncultured Bdellovibrionales bacterium | reverse complement strand
AGCAGCCAAAACAGGTACCACACAAGAGTTTCACGATGCCTGGACCATTGGTTTTACCCGTAAAGTGGCTCTAGGAGTATGGGTGGGTAACAATGACAACACCGCTATGAAAAGCGGTGCTGATGGTGTGTTTGTAGCGGCCCCAATCTGGCGTGACTATATGGACTATCTCGTCAATCGCTTCCCATCGACAAGCTTCAATGACTACCAAAAAGTAGAGAGCGATAAACCCCTCCTTACTGGTAAAATGCCTTTTGAATACAAAACTTTTGAATCAGAGCCACAGAATAGCAAAGAGCGCCGGGCTCGCAAAAAAGAGATCAAGCGTATCACGAGTGATCTCCATAGCATCCTCTATTACGTCAACCGCGATGACCCGCTCGGACCGACAGAGCCAGACAAAAGCGACCCTATGCTTGCTCGCTTTGAAGCCGCTCTTGGTAACAAAGATGCTTTTAGTATCAAAGATATAACCGCTCAAAAACCTTAGTTTTTGACTTGGAGTGCGTAGTAATCGACATCATCAATCCAGCTCTGCACACTCTCAGGACTATGGCCATCACAGCTATAGCCACACTTCCAGACCACGAGGTCTTCCGCTGTGTCTCGTTTGTATTCATGAATAAGCGTGTCCAGGCGTTTAGAGATAACCGCTACGGCTTCTTTTTTGCTTCCAAAACAACCGTGACCCATAGCCATTCCACGACTGCCTTCTCCTCGATACCCCCAGTAGTTATAACAATCCTCTCCATTCTCAGTAACCGGTACGCGCTTACCCCAGTTGCTTTCTTTCTTGGCAATACCTACCAGGTACGCTACTGTCTCACGATCATGCGTACCGATATACGGAATCATTTTTTCAATGGGATAGCCGTCTACCATTTTTTCGACATCATGCTCTAAGCGTAATTGTTCTGGTGAAATCATTTTGACTGGTGGCTCCATGGCCTGCACTTGTTGTGAAGCTCCAAGAAAAAGACCTGTTAGCAAAAGACAAAGTCCTAAAAAGACACCATAAAAAATATCTGTTGATACCTGCATATGCTCTATGTCAGGTATGCGAGCTAAGTAGTCATTGAGACTCTTAGACGTATCTAATTTTGTGTTTGTATGCAATTTTTTGGCGGACATATATACCTATAATGGCTCTATAAAAGAAAAAACGCGTGCTTATGGCACCCGTTTTTATCTCTTTGTATTTCTATTATAGCATTTTTTGGGCTTCTAAGCAAGTATGTTACTTCAAACCTATCGAGGCGAGGAAATTTTTGCGGGCTAAGCCATGGAGCTCCCTAGCCTCTCCTGGCTTGAGTTTACCAAGATGCAGTCCCATGATTCGAATACGTGTAAGCTGAGTGACTGTATACCCAAGTGAGAGTAACATCCGACGCACTTCGTGTTTCTTGCCTTCGGTCAAAACAATATCAATTGTCTTGGTACTGATAAGTGTTACCTTCTTAGCTGTTAGTTTCTCTCCTTCATCAATAATACCCTGAGTCAAAATATTGAGCTTACGTGGATCCTTAATTTCTTCTTTGACTGAGACCAAGTATTCCTTTTCATGCTCAAACCGTGGATGAAGCAATCTTTCAGTCACTCGTCCATCATCAGTGAGGAGTATCAAGCCCTCTGAATCCTTATCAAGGCGCCCTACCGGAAAGCAACCCTTATAGCCAGAAACCATCTCTATGGAACGTTCGCCATTTTGGGGTGAATGACTAATTATGCGCCTTGGTTTGTAGTAGAGTACATAGCGGTAGTCTTTTTGGGTCACACCCTTCTGTATCTGTACCTTATCTTGAGATGAAAGCACCTTATCACCTAGGTTGGCACGCTTGCCATTTAAGGTCACCTGCCCATCTACAATAAGCTTATCAGCACCTCTGCGCGTCGCTAAACCCTGCAAGGCCAAGAAGCGATTGAGTCGGATAGGATATGAAAATGGAGTTTGGTTGTGCTGTGACATAGAAATACAACTTTAACAGGAAATTTGTTTTCTGTCAATATTACACACCTTGAGATTTCCTATTTTTTGGCGGCTTTTTTCTCTTCACACTTAGCACACAGACATCCGCCTTTTTGGATGTACTCACTGGTAAAGTAATCCTTACCATAATCATAGGTGAGCTCTTCACCTGGCTTGATACTCCGTTTGGCTTCTAGAAAAATACGACCTCTATCATTGACTGCTTCACAGTTGGGACGACAACTATGGTTGGCATAGCGAGCAGTGTTCCAGCGTGGACTACCGTCGATATCTATTTTTTTACTGACGTTGAAAATATACTTATTGGTGTTTTCACTGGTCACCGGGATACGGTGTCCAATATACTCAATAATTCGCGTACCCTTTGAAATTGCCACCTCCGTAAAAAGTCCTAAGCCCGCACTGGAACGCTTGGCTTTGAGACCAGGAATGGCATGATTATCTGGATGACTCACAGTTACTCTTTTCGTATCTTTCATAAAATTATTCATGGGCTTCAAAAAAAGACTCTCTTGAGCCTTTTTCTACCCTTTCACATCTTTACTTTTTAAAACAAGTCTTCTGCTATACGTGCTTCGCATGTTTTTCGCAGTTTGACGTCTTTTATTTTAGCACACATTTCTGTATCTTGTTTGCGTACGGCTTCTTCCTTGTAGCAAAAATCCTTCTCGTTTACAGCGACATTGGCACAGTCTTTATCCTGATAGGTAGGCACTTCTAATCCGCACAGGGAACGACAATAGTGCAATGCTTCAGCCTCTGTGTAATTCTGACACTCATTTTCACAATCAGCTGTACTTACATTGACATTGGTTTGTGAAGTGACCCCTGGGGTACTTGGTACCGTCACTGGAGAGGATTCTACTTTCTCATCTTCTGGAGATATCTGGTCTGACCACTCAGTCTCAGGAAAATTCTCTTCCTTAGTAGTGACTCTCTCTTCATCGCCCTCTCTTAAAGCAGGTGCTTCGACTTTTTTATTCTGCCAAAAAAGGATTCCTCCTACGATCAGAAGAATCCCTCCTACACCAATAATGCTGGTACCTACGGTTCGCTTCATTTTGGTCTAATACTGTTTATCTAAGCTAATACCAGAGTAATAGTGACGGAGAATACTGAGGTAGTCTTTACCACCATCACGCGCCATACGCACGGCTCCATTAGCAGAAAGACCCACCATATGATTGCCTCGACTGGCTAGCTCACAGGTGTCTAAATCAGGGTTTTTACCGTAGTCATCATCCACTGATGAAAGCCACGGGTACACTTCTGATTTTTTCTTTTTAGCGTCTACACACTTATGCCCCCAATGGCCATCTTCATAGCGACGAGTCTTACCATCAGTCCAAGAACTGTACGGTGTTAGAGCTACTTCTCCATCATAGAAAACGAGCGTGCCACGACTCACCAGTGCAGCAGTCTTGATACGGGCATGAGTGATTTCCCAATCATAGCCATAGTAAATCTGGCTCCCTGAAGTCGCATCTACCTTAACTCCCTGAGCAGCATACTTCGTGCTCCACTGAATCTTCCAAAACC
>CAZYOT010000068.1:0-3756 GCA_964649305.1 uncultured Bdellovibrionales bacterium | reverse complement strand
GTATACTAAAGGTATAACCCATAACAATCAATCTTTATGAATGGTTACACAGGGAATATCGAAAAAGTAACAGCAGAGAATGAGAACTATCGCGAAGTAGTCTTCACTGGCCCCAACATGCAGTTGGTAGTCATGGCGCTTCAAGTGGGTGAAGAAATCGGCATGGAAAAGCATGACACCCATGATCAGTTTTTTCGTATTGAAAAAGGAGAGTGCAAAGTAGTGATCAATGGTGAAGCTACTATCCTCAAAGATGGCGAAGCAGCTATTGTGCCAGCCGGAGCAGAACACAACGTGGTCAATACCGGAGACGCAGTGCTCAAGCTCTACACTATTTACGCCCCGCCTCAGCACCCAGCGGGCACTACCCACAGGACCAAAGCCGATGAACCAGAGCATCACTAGAGCTCATGTGTTTCGACTTTGAGAAGGATAAACAAAAAATTATATGAACAATGCTGCCAGCTGGTATGCCACTCTTACCAAACCATCATGGGCGCCACCGAGTTATCTCTTTGGACCAGTATGGACGGTGCTCTATATCGGCATCGCTGTCAGTTTTGGGATGGTGTTTTATCGCGTACTGACCAAACAAATTCCGGCGCTCATTGCTTTGCCTTTTGTGCTCAACCTCATATTCAACTTCTCGTTTACGCCTCTTCAGTTTGGCCTTCAGAGCAATGTACTTGCAGCTATAGACATTCTTCTTGTGCTCAGCACTCTCGTATGGGCTATGTGGAGTATCTATCCCTATAGTCATGGTCTCGCCTATGCACAGATACCATATCTACTCTGGGTCTCTTTTGCTACTGTGCTTCAGCTCACAGTTACTTATCTTAATTGGGAGAGATAGATGTTTTGCACAAAACAAAAAACCGAGGATGGACCCTCGGTTTTTTGATAGTGGGCTATTTATTCCACGGCATTTTGGAGAGAAGTGTTGCCATGCCACACCAGCCGGTAGTACCAGCAAAAGTAAGGCCCACTCCCACGAGGAGTGCGAGGTAGATAAAGCGAGGGTGCGCGAAGATTGCTCCGAGTGTACCCAGTAAGACGAGGAGTCCAGCGATGAGGAGAACTTGTTGCATGATGGGAATGCGAGCATTAGAGAGTTTGCCCGTCACAAACTGAGCTTCTTCCCAGGCTATGAGGCCACCCTCGACGTTTACGAGTTCAGCATTGAGATTGAGGGCTTGGAGCTTTTCGACTGCCATCTGCGATCGCCTGCCGCTGCGGCAGTGGACATAGATTGTCTTCTTGTCTTGAAATTCCCCTGCGTGTTCGGTAAGTTCATCAAGGGGTACATTACGGACACCTGTGATGTGTTTTTCACGGTATTCGGCCGGACTACAGACATTGATGAAATCTACAGTAGGATTATCTTTTTCGGCTTTGAGGACTTCTTCAAAAGTATGGACAGAGATATGCTGCATAGTAGGAAATGAATAAGAATGAATATCTCTATACTACTCTTCTTTGAGATTGCTTCAAGTGTCACAAAAAGGTAGAATAAGGATAGAATTATCACAATGTAAAGCATATGATTATAGAAAACGAAGAAGCAGATGGACTTGCCTATGAGCATCCGGAGCCGGGGGTGGTACCAGAAGCAGAAGCTACTTTTACGGGTGGAGATATGCATATCAATTATGAAGTAGAAGCAGAGGGTATAGGAGTAGACAAAGAACGCTTGGACGAAGAATTGAGTGACGTTTAGAAAAATTATATAACTTTTCCACCCTTGCCTTAGAGCCTTTTTTGCTATAGGGTGGAGGCATGCGAGGAGGGTAACCTCCTCTTTTGTTTTTTGAAAATCCAAGGAGATGAGTCATGGCTACACAGGTACAACAGGGCAATGCCCTAGCTAGCCGTGACAGAGTGACTGTCCGGCTGATTACCCTTTCTGACTATCGATTCTACTGGCGAGAGGAGGATCTTCTGTACCAGTTCGAGCATGAACTGAAAGGCCTTTTTCACCGTGCTGGTCTCAGAGGTACATATGAAGTTAAGCAGGTAGGCCGGCGTATAGCTGGTGATGGACGTGAGGGAATTACCTTCGGACGCGCTACCGACTTTGGCATCGAGATACAGGCCGAGTATGGACGAAGGCCTCAAAAAGATATTTGGAGGGTAGTGATTGGTGACAAGGATACTACACCCACTCTTGAGCGCTTGACCCGTGCTTTGGCGGGAGAAACTTTACCGTCAATCCTGGAGCCACCAGTAGAGACTCAGCCAGTGGCCATCGCTCAGGAGGAACAAATTGCTAGTGGGACAGAACCCACATTGGCAGAGCAATCGGCCGATAAACAAGTGGCGAAGTCACTTTTTGAGCGTGATCCACTGGGCATGGCACATTGCCTCATATTTCTATGGGGCGAAGCCAATGAAAGGAATTATGTAGAGAAGGGTGCACTGACCAATATTGCAATGGAATACTACCCAGAGTTTCATGACAAACGGAAGACCCCACCTGTCCACAACTCTTTCGGTCAGCAGGGTTTTATTGAGCGTATGGAAAGCGGTAACTATCGGCTTATCCTGTCGCCCATTGAGATGTTTCTGTCCAAGCACCACGAGGAACTCCTGAAGTCATCAAAATTTTGGGAGAAAATCCACGAGATAGAAAAGATAGCTGCTGGCAATCCCAAGAGGACGGCTACGGCAGATGCAGTGAGAACGCTCACGCGTATGTACAAATTACTCCTAAAGAAAACAGAATAATCATTTTCCGAAACCGGAAGACTGACAAGGGCGGGGTGTCGACAGACATACCCGCCTTTTTGTTTGTCAAAAAGAAGAGCCGCCCTCCCGATAGGAAGACGGCTCATTCTGTGGATCGTTGACCCTTGGCTAACCAGTACAATGGTATTCACCACGATACCGAACCTCTGGTGTGTTGCCCCACCAGATGTACTCGATGACAGGGAGACAGCTGTTGCGGAGCTGCTCGCGGCCATAGAGCGCCAGCGCTTCTCGGAAGGACTCATGGTCGCCACGAGTGTCCGAGAGTTTGCCCCAGTCGCTTTCCACCACGAGGCGGTCGAAGACTCTGGGCCAGGCTTTACGCACCAAGGCTTCGCGTTTGGCGAATATCTCGGTACGGTTTTTGCAGTCGGGACCACAGGCCACGAAAGCCTTGATGTTGGCGTTGAGCTCTGCATTGCCACGACGCAGTTCGGAGGTCACCCCTCCGATACGCTTATCGACAATACCGAGATGGCTCCCTGGCAGTATCCAGGCGAAGCCGTTGTTCATATAGCTGGCCACAGATGTAGCGACCAGAGTAAAGACTGCGAGAATGGTAATGATCCGCATGGTTTGCTCCCTCGTTGAAACCGTGGCCACAGTGTAGCACTTTTTGCTAGAAAATCAAGGGTAGAGACAATTTTTGTATACACCTGGACTAGATACTAGAGCGTGATCACTCCACAGATAAGATATTGACAATACAGCTCAAAAATGGTATTTTTGGACGTTCGGCAAAGCCCGAGCATCAGTTTTCATCAGCACATTTCCAATTGAATAGAAGGGGAATTATCATGCGTCGTATTACACTTCCTTTGGTGGCTGTGGCTCTTATGGGAGCAGCACCACTCAAGCCAACCGGCTGGGTCAATGACTATGCCAATATCATCCCTGATGACCGCGAAGCAGTCCTCGAGCAAAAGCTCGACCAATTCGAACACCAGACCACTGTGGAAATCGCTGTGGTCACCACTCCCTCTTTGGAGGGTGAGGATATCGAAACTTGGA
>CAZYOT010000067.1:0-3797 GCA_964649305.1 uncultured Bdellovibrionales bacterium | reverse complement strand
TCCAAAAGGTCAAGATACTTTTGTTGACGAGACACTTGAGGAGTTAGATGTATTGACGAAGGATTTTTCAGAAGAAGATAGAAGGTTTTTCTTGAGACTCATTGCTATGCTCCTCACTACAACCGAAGAGGTGAGTAAGAGTATGGATGCTCATACAGCAGCTAAGTACACCTTGCTTGAAGGGCAGATTACCTCACGTCTTTATTTGCCGTTTCTTTCGCGAGAATTTCGAGAAAGTGATCAGTATGAGACATTTGTTTCTTTGCTCGCTAAACTAGGGAGAGTTGGTAACGGTCTTGATACTCTGGTGGATTTGCCAACGGACTATCAAAATGGACAGATACAAACAAGACCAACTCTCTACAATAGAGCCATTTTTCTAGGAACAGTACTGACTCAGACCAAGAGCTTATTACAGGACAGACAACTATCAAAGGATTTATTGAAAAGACTCTTTTTTAAGACGGCTCGAGCCGTAGTGCAAGATAGATAATTTTGACATAAAAAAAGACGGAGTCACGAGGGGCTCCGTCTGCGAGGTGGGAAATTGAGTCCATGGACTCTCAAGATTTCTTGGAAGGTCTGGATCTCTTTTATGGTATTGGAGAGATTGACGGTGATGATGAGTGTAGAAGCTTTCATTTGCGGGACGCTCATGAGAAGTTTCCGGCAGTGACGGCAGGGATGAAGAGTTCTCGTATAGACACCGCTTTCGGCGTCAGGTTCATCCTGAGCTTCACCAGCTACCACAAGTGCCATAATTTCCCTAGAAGGGAAAAGGTGTTCTTGTTGGCGCAGCTGGGAAACGATTTCCTGTTCGGCACAGGTATTGCGTTCATCTTGGCCCAACTTCCAATTGGCCCCAGTGTAGATAGTTTGAGGGGGCCTTCCAAGTGAACGGAGGAGAGCAGGGTCTTTACTTGAGACAAAGGCTGCTGCTCCGACACGAAAGTCACGGTATGAGCGACCCCGCTCTGTGGCTGAGCCGATGGCACGGAGCACGAGGTGTTCACGCATCTGCCAGAGGGCTAGCCAATCAGATTGGCCAAAGAGCTTTTCGGGAGGGGTTTCATCTTGACGAGCCAGAGCTCGCCTAAGGGTATGGGCAAGTTTCTGGGTCATGGTATCTCTCTTTTTTGTTAAGCTACAAAGGCATAGGTTAGCAAATGAGAACTCCTTAGTCAACAGATTGGTGGTGATTAGCTATTTGCTATTAATACCCCCATAGGGTATCATGATACCGAAGTAGATTTACGTATGTATAGTATGAATGAAGCTAAGAAAAAACTTGTAAGACGACTCAAGATTATCGAGGGCCAGGTGCGAGGTCTAGAAGAGATGATTGAGAAAGAAGTCTACTGTATCGATGTCATTACACAGACATCAGCTGTGAAGCAGGCTCTGACAGCAGTGGAAGATATGTTGATGGAAGAACATTTGAAAAATTGTGTGATCAAGCAAATTAAAACCGGCAAGGAGAAAAAAGCGCAAGAAGAAATTCTTAAGGTGTATAAATTAAAGCGTAAGTAAATATTATGAATAGCAAAAAAACAACGATAGCTCTCTTAATACTTATGGTCTTATTGGCAACGGCTACATGGATGGTCTTGACCAAGCCAAATAATCAAACGAGTACAACAATCAAGCAAACATCAGTACCAGCCTCGATGATGGAGTCGGGAGGAAGTAAAAGTGGCACTATGAATATGGATGATATGCCGTGCCATCAGATGAGTAATGGAGAGTGGATGGGTAAGTGCTAATTATAAATGCAACTTGTATGCTGAAAGAAAAAAAGATCAATGCCGTACTGGGTCTCGTGGTAATTATTTTGATGGGAGGATTGTTCTTTCTTTGGCAGCAAAAAAATTCTTCATTAAAGAGTAGTCCGAAAACTGCTTTGACGCAGGTAGGAAAAGTGGATGATTTACCTGAAGTAGAAGAAACAAAAATAATAAATCTTAAGGATGGAGATGTTTTTGAGATGAAGGCTGAGCTCGTGAAGCAGGAGGTGGGTAACCGTATGATAGAGCGCTTGGCTTATAATAGGCAGATTCCGGGGCCGATTATTCAGGTTCAGAAAGGTGCAACGGTGACGCTTAAATTTACAAATCTTTTGGATATGCCGACCACGCTCCATAGTCATGGGCTACGTTTGGATAATCATTTTGATGGTGTGCCAGATACTATGCATGGAGCTCAAAAAGAGATTGCTCCTGGTGAAACATTTACCTATACTCTGGCTTTCCCAGACGCGGGAGTCTATTGGTATCACCCGCATATGCGTGAGGACTATGCTCAGGAAATGGGTCTGTATGGAAATTATTCAGTTCAAGAGAAGGGTTATTGGAATCATGCTGATGAGGAAAAGTTTTTGGTTCTAGATGATTTTTCGCAAAATGATCCCTTTTATACAGATAACACCAACAAGACGTTGATGGGTCGTTTTGGCAATCTGCTCCTTATTAACAATCAGGAACACTACGAGCTTTCAGTAGAACAAAATCAAGTGACGCGTCTCTTTATTACCAATACTGCAAACGCTCGACCATTTCTTCTGACTTTGCCTGGAGCTAAGATAAAGCTTGTCGGTGGAGATAACGGAAGAGCGGAAGAAGAAACATGGGTAGATAGTCTGATTTTGGCCCCAGCGGAACGAGCGGTAGTGGAGGTGGTATATGATAAGCCGGGCACCTATGCTATAGCCAATCGAGGCAAGGAAATGGGTAAGGTTTTGGTAAAAGAAAGTAATCGCGAAGGAGGGGTTGATTTTCAGAATTTAAGAAAAAATGAAGCAGACTATGAGTCGATTCGTTCGCATATGACTGAGTGGATGGAGAAGGTCCCGGACAAAAAACTGCGAGCTACTATTAAGATGATGGGCATGCAGGGTGGTATGGGTCATATGATGATGGGTCAAAAAGAAGGAGAGAAAGGTCCAGAATCGGGTATTGAATGGGAGGATACTATGGAGGCTATGAATGCTATGAGTAATGACAATAATGTGAAGTGGCAGCTCGTGGACGAAAGTACTGGTAAAATAAATGATGACATGAATGCTGATTGGCAATTCAAAAAAGGCCAAATGGTGAAGGTAGAAATATACAATGATCCAGATTCTGCACATCCAATGCAGCACCCAATACATTTTCATGGACAGCGTTTTGTAGTGTTGAGTCGAGATGGAGTGGCTAATCGTACTCTTCAGTGGAAAGATACTGCTCTTATTCGAACGGGAGAAAGGGTGGAGTTGTTGGTAGAAATGAGTAATCCGGGTATGTGGCTGGCCCACTGTCATATTGCTGAGCATATGCACTCTGGTATGATGTTTGGCTTTACGGTGAAGGAAGAGAACTAAAGGGTCTTCGCTGAAAACAAATACAGAGACCACTCGTATTACAGATATAGCCTTAATGAGTGGTAATTATGAAGTATATACTGTGGTTTCAGAAATTGCTTATAGGAATAGGTATTTCTTTGTTGTTTCTTATCCCAGGCACATCGCTCTTTTTTAAAATGCCTACGCTCTGGATGAGTGGGCTTTTTAGCGCATCTTTTATAGCTGTTTTTTTGGTCATGATTATCCGGCCACTTTCGGATATAGTAAAAGACTGGATGTTCCTCAAGAGGCTGGTCATTTTACGAAAAGGCCTCGGTATTCTCTCGGCTTCGATTATTGTGGGTTTTATGATCGCTCGAATAGTAGCCCCTGAAAGCACCTACCTGGCTTCATTTTTTTCAGCACACTTTTTTTCTTTTGATAACTACTCAATTTTCTCAAATCTCGGAGATCTTTC
>CAZYOT010000066.1:0-3854 GCA_964649305.1 uncultured Bdellovibrionales bacterium | reverse complement strand
TTGAGGAAAAGCCCTACAATATCGGCACCGATGTGCTCATGCAAGCTATCCTTGATTCCAATGCCTACGTCGTCGTGGGCGGAGGTGAGAGTCTCTCGGTCCTCGAGCAAGCCAATGCTCTCTCTCGCGTGAGCTTCGTGTCTACTGGTGGAGGGGCTATGCTCTCATACTTGAGTGGTGAGGATATGCCAGGACTTTTGGCACTCCGTACAGAATAATCAAATAAGAAGAAAACTATGGCTGCTATTCAAAACATTACCTCTCGCGAAATTCTTGATTCTCGTGGTAATCCTACTCTTGAGACCAGTGTCACGCTCTCAGATGGTATCGTAGGAGTCGCTAGTGTGCCCTCAGGGGCTTCTACGGGTACTTTTGAAGCTATAGAGCTTCGTGACGGAGATCAGGCTCGCTACCAGGGTCAGGGTGTCCTCAAAGCTATTAGTCATGTGGAGGGTGAAGTCAAAGAGGCTCTCCTTGGTATGGAGGCAGGTGAGCAGGAGGCTATCGACCAAAAAATGCGTGACCTTGATGGCACTCCCAACAAGGCGCGTCTTGGTGCCAATGCTATCTTGAGCGTTTCCTTGGCTGTCTGTCGTGCACAAGCACTTTCGCTCGGCGTGCCTTTGTATCAGTATATTCGTACATTGGCTCATACTACCGAGGGAGAGAATTTTCCAGTGCCACTTTTTAATATCATCAATGGCGGTAAGCACAGTAACTCCGGTCTTTCAGTCCAGGAATTTAAACTCGTACCAACTGGTGTCGCTACCTATCCTGAGCAGCTTCGTGCGGGAAGTGAAATTTTCCATGCTCTCGAGAAGCTCCTTGCTCAAGAAGACTTTGCCACGAGCGTCGGTGATGAAGGTGGCTTTGCACCACGTGTAGAAAGTCACAAGCGTCAGCTCGAGTTACTCCATGAAGCTATCACCAAGGCTGGTTATGTACCAGGCAAAGATATTTATCTCGATCTTGATGTCGCTGCTGATTCTTTTTATGACAAGGAAAAGGAGCAGTATAATCTCCGTCCCG
This sequence comes from uncultured Bdellovibrionales bacterium, assembly GCA_964649305.1. Lineage (GTDB taxonomy): Bacteria > Patescibacteriota > Minisyncoccia > Moranbacterales > UBA1568 > UBA1568. The sequence goes on along the minus strand of CAZYOT010000066.1, from coordinate 2,825 downwards.
AAAATGTATTCCTCACGCGTGAGAGTATGATCAATCTTTACCGAGAGTGGATGGCAGAATATCATATTGTATCTCTCGAAGATGGTCTCTATGAAGATGATTGGGAGGGTTGGGCAATAATGAAAGAAAAGCTCGAGCGTGATAATGCCGCATGGGGTAAGAAACTTCTCCTGGTGGGTGATGATTTGCTCGTGACCAATATAGAGCGCCTTGAAAAAGCTATTGCTGGTAATGCTTGCAATACTATTCTCATCAAGGTCAATCAAATAGGTACGCTTTCTGAGACGCTAGCCTGTATGGCTCGTGCCAAGGAAGTGGGGATGGCCCGTATTGTCTCTCACCGATCAGGTGAAACAATTGATGACTTTATTGCAGACTTGAGCGTGGGTACCAACGCCGAATATATCAAGACAGGATCACTGTCTCGTGGTGAGCGTATCGGTAAGTACAATCGTCTTTTGGCTATCTGGCACGAAATCCAAGCTAAGACAAACTAACTATGCTCTGGTCAAAACCAAAAACAAAAGTCGCTTGTGTAGGATCAGTCTCTAAGGATATTTTCTTTCCCAATAATGAGGGAGTTTTTGTAGATACCCCTGAGGATCTAGCGGCTCCGAAGAAGGTGCAGTTTGTCTTGGGAGGCAAAGTACTGGTACCTGATAGGTTTGATGATATCGGAGGGGTAGCTGCCAATGTGGCTATCGGACTCTCAAAACTTGGTCACAAGACTCGCCTGGTGAGTCGTATTGGTGATGACGAAGTAGGGGATTTTATCAGTAATGGACTCAAAAAGACTCACGTGAGCAGAGAAGCTCTTATCACACTTCAGAACACCCCTTCAGATCTCTCAGCTATTCTTGTCTTCATGCAGACAGGGGAACGTACTATTTTCCACAATCGTGATGCCAATGAGCGTCTCCATGTCACCCCCAATGATTTGAAGCAGAGCGAGTGGGTATTTGTCTCCGCCTTAAATGGTGAGTGGCAACATAACATAGATATTATCCGTGAAAACAAAACCAAGCTCGGCTACAAAATTGCCCTCAATCCCGGCCAGCATAATCTCAAGTCTGATCTCAACTGCATGCGTGAATTCCTCAAGCATGTAGATATCCTCATACTCAATCATGAAGAAGCAGTACTCCTTCTCGGAAGTGAGCACCCTGAATTACTGTCTGATGAAAAAACAATTCTCGAAGCACTTACCAAACTCGGACCCAACACCATAGGACTGACCGATGGTCCACGTGGAGCCTGGGGCTATCAAAATGGTACCTACGCCGAACAAAAACCAGAGTATATCGAACACGTAGTAGACAGTACCGGAGCAGGTGACTCTTTTGCTTCTGGCTTTTTAGCTGCTTTGCTTTATAACATGTCACTAGAGACTGCTCTCACCTGGGGTATCAAAAACAGCGCCGCCAATCTTTCTCAGTACGGCGCCACTAAGGGCCTCCTTATGAAAGAAGAATTGATGGGTTAGTGTTATGCAAGAAATTAGTTGGTCAGAATTTGAAAAAGTTGAACTACGAGTAGGAACTATTATCGATGTACAAGATTTTCCTGAGGCTCGTAAGCCTGCTTATAAGCTCCAGATTGACTTTGGAGAGCTCGGTATCAAGAAATCAAGTGCTCAGATTACTAAGCACTATTCAAAAGAAAAATTACTTGGTAAGCAAGTGGTATGTGTTGTTAATTTTCCTATCAAACAAATAGGGCCATTTATGTCTGAATGCCTCACGACTGGTTTCGCTGATGAAAATGGAGATATAGTGCTAACAGAACCCGAAAGAATAGTACCAAATGGCTCTAAGATGTTTTAGATTAAATAGGTATTATGAAAACTATAGAAGAGCGTTTAGAAATAATTGAAAAAAGGAATTCTCAGGTAGAAGCAAGTAAGGCATGGGAAGTAAGCGCTTTTAGAATTAGCTCAATCATGATTCTCACTTATGTCATTGCCTCTGGAGCCTTTATAGTTATTGGTAATGACAACCCTTTGAGGAATGCTTTTATTCCAGTCATAGGTTATTTTCTTTCCACACAGTCTCTACCAATACTAAAAAAGTGGTGGATTGGAAATTATTATAAAAAATAAATTCCTAATTCATTCCGTAAATCCAGACATAAACATGAAAAAAGTTATCATTTTTGATTTTGATGGAGTAATTCTAGATTCTTTTGAAATTGTTCTGAGAGAACTTGGGAATCTTCACCAAAAATTCCACCTTCCTGAACTTACCAAAGAAAAACTTACCGAACTTTTTGATGGTAATTTTTGGGAAAACCATAAGGCTCTTGGGCTTGATGAAGAAAATGAAAATAAACTCAAAGAAGCATTAAAAGAAGCTCTTGCTTGTACTCAAACAGAAATGCCTTTTTTTAACGGTATCAAAGAAGTGATTAAAGAGCTTTCTAAAACGTTTCGACTTATTATTCTTTCTTCAAACCACGCTGAAAATATCAGTAAAAGACTGGAACATGAAGGACTCGGGGATGCTATAGTAGATGTTTCAGGCACTGAGACACCCGGAAACAAAAAAGAAAAGATCCAAGAAATTATCAGAAACACTGAAGGGTCTGTCATTTTCGTAACTGATACCAAAGGAGACTTACTCGAAGCAAAGGATTTAGATGTTACAAAAATAGGGGTTACGTGGGGTTATCACTCCAAAGAAAAGTTGATGGAGGGCAACCCTAGTATTATTGTGAGCGCACCAAAAGAGCTCCTAAAGATAATCTCCATTTTTTGAGATGAAAACCTTTCAATAACTAGTAGAAAAATACTTCCATTAGTGGTATAATTTACCTCATATGGGACTGTT
>CAZYOT010000065.1:0-3908 GCA_964649305.1 uncultured Bdellovibrionales bacterium | reverse complement strand
TGGGTCTACCAGAGTATGTTCGTATCGTGGTGGTGCCTCATTCTATGCCTAAGACCAAGCCAAAAGCTTGTAATTACGGACTTTCTGTCTCTCGTGGTGAGTATGTGGTGATTTATGATGCTGAGGATATTCCTGATCGATTACAACTTAAGAAGGCGTATTTGGCTTTCCGTAAGTCTGGACCAGAAGTGCAGTGTCTTCAAGCCAAGCTCAACTATTTCAATCCTCATCAGAACATGCTCACTCGCTTTTTTACAGCGGAGTATTCACTCTGGTTCGATGTTATTTTGACGGGACTTCAAACAATCAACACCTCTATTCCTCTTGGTGGCACCAGTAATCATTTTCGTACTAAAGAGCTCTTGGAACTGGAGGGTTGGGATCCATTTAATGTAACAGAAGACTGTGACTTGGGTGTACGTTTATTTAAGCGTGGGTATCGTACCGCCATCATTGATTCAGTAACCCTTGAAGAGGCCAATAGTGATTGGAAGAATTGGCTGCGTCAGCGTTCACGTTGGATCAAAGGCTATATGCAGACATACCTTGTGCACATGCGTGACCCTATTGCTTTTGTGAAAGAAAATGGTATTCATGCTCTCGTGTTTCAGCTGGTAGTGGGAGGAAAAATCGCTTTCATGCTCATCAATCCAGTGTTGTGGATTACTACAATTGCCTACTATGTATTGAATGCTTTGGTAGGACCAACTATTCATGCTCTTTTTCCGCCAGTTATTTTTTACATGGCTTCTGTATCGCTTGTTTTTGGTAACTTCCTCTACCTGTACTACTACATGATTGGCTGCGCTAAGAGAAAGCATTTTTGGCTTATGAAGTATGTATTGGCGGTACCTTTTTACTGGATTATGGTGAGTATTGCGGCAGCTATCGCTGCTTATGAGCTTTTTGTGAAGCCTCATTATTGGCAGAAGACTAATCATGGGTTGCATATTATCAAGGCTCAAGCGCAAGCAGAGAAAACAGGTTGGTCATTGAAGCAGCATTTCGTCCATATGCGCCAGGGAATGGTGACTCGTGCGCCTGGATTTATTCCTAAAGCATATCTGCACTTTATGTTCTCCAATAAGGGATTTCTTATTGGAGCGATGATTGTGGGTAATTTCTTGAACTTTATCTTCAATGCTTTCCTCGGTAGAGTACTTTCCTTTGGAGAACTCAATATAGTGATTTTTGTAAGTACATTGTGGTTTATCATGACTATTTTTGTAGGAGGTTTTGCTTCGACTACCAATCACCGCACAGCCTACTTGTTGGCTAGTCAGGGGAAAGGGGCTATGTGGGCTTTCTTTCAAAAGAATCTGAGATCTGCCTTGGCGGTTGTTTCTGGAGTAGCCCTTTTGTGGGTCGCATTAGCTCCTTTTGTAGCACCTTTCTTTAAAGTGCAGGACATACGTATACTCCTTCTCTTTACCCCTGCAATTGTTTTCGGGTTTCTTTCTTACGCTTTCCAAGGCTTTCTTAAGGGGAGTTTACGTTTTTTCTGGGCAGCAGTCGTCATGTTGATAGAGGCGGTCTCTAAGCTCATCTTGGCGATTTCTTTTGTGTACTCCGGACATGAAGAGTGGGTCTATCTAGCCATTCCTTTTTCATTGGTTATAGCTGCCTTAGGTGGTGGTTTAGTCATTTGGAATATGCGATCCAAAATATCTCTTACACACATTCAGGAAAAGGCAGCTGTTAAGGGAGTGGTGGACTTTCATTTCAAATTCTTCTTTTCATCTATGGCAGCCAGTGTCTCCACCATTTTGTTCCTCAGTATAGATGTTCTTTTGGTCAAACACTTTTTTGATGATGGCCAAGCGGGGCAGTATGCTCTTCTTTCTTTGGTGGGTAAAATGATCTATTTTCTTGGAGCGCTCCCTATGGTCTTTATGATGACTTTTGTCAGCCTTAAAGAGGGGTCTAAGCAAGACTCTCATAGAGTACTTTGGACAATATTTTCTGCCGTATTAGCACTTGTCTCTCTAGGGGTACTGGCTTTTGGGGTCTTTGGATTTATCACAGCACCTATTCTTTTTGGAGATAAAGCTCACGCAGTTGCGGAGTGGCTCCCGGTCTATACTCTGGCTATTGCATTTTTCACCTTGTCTAACGTGATTGTTGTCTACCATCTCGCTAAACGACATTACCTATTTTCTTTTGTTTCACTCATTTTGTCGCTTGGTATGGTGTTTTGGATGTGGGCTGATCATGATCAGTTTAGTGATATTGTCGAGGTGGTTTTTGGCACCAGCCTACTAAGCTTTGCCGTTTTTGTAGCGATGCATTTTTTTGGAGCGAGTCTAGAGTTTTGGGGTCGAGGGATTCGAGACTTCCTCGGCATATTCGTGAATGGCTTACCAAAAACACAGCCACTTATTACGACAGGTAGAAGAATCTTGATATTCAATTGGCGAGATACTAAACACCGCTTTGCTGGTGGAGCCGAGATCTATGTCCATGAAATTGCCAAGACATGGGTAAGTGAAGGTCATCATGTAACTATTTTCTGTGGCAATGATGGTAAGCAGTCACGTTTTGAAACTATCGATGGTGTCTCTGTAGTGCGTCGAGGAGGCTTTTACCTAGTCTATGTGTGGGCTTTTCTGTATTATATGCTTCGTTTCCGTGGTAAGTACGATATGGTAGTGGACTGTGAGAACGGTATCCCGTTCTTTACTCCATTGTACGTAGGCAAGCCGCTCTTCTGTCTCATGCACCACGTACATCAAAATGTCTTTTTTCATTCTCTGCCTAAGCCGCTGGCCTTGCTTGCCAGTACACTTGAGGGTAGTCTCATGCCACTAGTCTATCGACGAGTCCCTTTTATCACGGTATCTCAATCAAGTAAGGAAGAGATGCAAGAATTAGGTATTGGTAGAGCGGGTATTACCGTAGTACATCCTGGCATCAATGTCGCTCAGTTTACCAAGGTGACTGTGGAAAAAACAGCCTATCCCACCGTACTGTATCTTGGACGTCTTAAGGCCTACAAGTCGGTCAATGTCTTGATCCAGGCATTCTACAAGGTATTGGCTGAGCGACCAGATGCCAGGCTGATTATTGCTGGAGACGGTGATGACAAGAAACACCTCAAGCGTTTAGCAGAGGATCTTGGATTTGACAGTAAGCAAGTGCAGTTCTTGGGAGCAGTCTCTCATGAAGAAAAAGTCAAACTCTTACAAAGCTCTTGGATGTTGGTCAATCCATCCTTCATGGAAGGTTGGGGGATAGTAGTTATTGAAGCCAACACTTGCGGCACTCCTGTGATTGCCTCTGATGTACCGGGTCTTCGTGATTCAGTCCTTGATGGAGAAGCGGGGTATTTGGTGCCGTATGGTGATGTGGCTGGTTTTTCTCAGGCAATGATCAAGGTGATTAAAGACCGCGATTTACGAGAACGTCTAGGAAATAATGCTAGAGAATGGGCAGGTAATTTTACCTGGGAGAAAAGTAGTATGGCATTTCTGGCAGCTCTCAAGAGTAAGTAACACTTATGCAGCAAACTGAGGCAACAACTTATACAGTCAGTGTTGGTATCCCCGCTTTCAATGAGGAGGCGAATATAGGGTACCTTCTGCGTGATGTCTTGAATCAGCAAGAAGAGGGTTTTAGGCTTGAGAAAGTCTATGTGTATTCTGATGGTAGTACTGACGCTACCGAGAGTATTGTCTATGGAATCAAGGATCCAAGAGTAGAGCTTATCGTCGGACCAGGGAGAATGGGTCAGGCTCACGGACAAAACACGATCATGGAAAGGGCCACCAGTGATGCACTCGTGCTTCTCAACGCTGATATTCAGATTGAGGACCCACTTTTCCTGCATAAGACAGCATCTTTAGCACAGCGTGGTAGCGATCTTGTAGCAGTGCCACATCGAGCCTTACCGGCTAAAACTTTTTTTGAAG
>CAZYOT010000064.1:2192-4230 GCA_964649305.1 uncultured Bdellovibrionales bacterium | reverse complement strand
CGGTCTCGTGACCATCAGCAAGCACAAAAGTCTCGCCATGCTCTGTTGGGTTCATAGTGCCAGCATCCACATTAATATATGGATCTATCTTAAACGCTGTCACATTGAAACCTCTGGCCTGCAAAATATTACCCAATGATGATGTAGTAATACCTTTTCCGACACCACTCATCACACCTCCGACTACGAATATATATTTGGGATTAGTCTTTGCCATAAATGTCTGTGAACTTGTGAACAGGTACATTTATGAGCACCCGCCAAAGTTTATAAGTTATTCTATTTATATTATCACTCCTAGCCGCAGGCGTAACCCGCGCTTCACATTTTCTTTATCCAATTTCTTTTTTACGAAACGTCGGCGGGTAGACATAATGATTCAAATTATTTTTGTAGAGAAAAAGCCGCTGTCCTTAGTGTGGGAGGCGGCTTTGGTAAGGGGCTAGATGGGTCGTAAAACCTACGCGGCGTTTACGATTACTCCGAGAGTCACTTTTTGTTTACCAAAAGTTAGCACCACACTGTGTTCACCTACTTCTTTGATAGGCTTATCAAGTGCAATGTTTTCTTCGGTAATATTTACACCAAGACCGGCTACTGCTTCACGAATTTCCTTCTTATTGACTGAACCAAAAAGCTTACCGTCAGTGGCCTGGACTGTAAGAGTAATATTTTTGTCAGTCAAAGCTTCTTTGGCTTTGAGATCAGCTTCTGCCTGAGCTGATTCCTCCAAGGCAAACTTCTTCATGAGCTGCTCTTTACCTTTGATAGCGGCTGGAGTAGCAAGCACTGCCAACCCTTCAGGCAACAAAAAGTTAAGTCCAAAGCCATTCTTGACTTCGACTACATCGCCCTTTTTTCCAAGGCTTTTGACGTCATTTACGAGGAGTACTTTCATATCTGGTATCTAAAAATTCATTACCTAGCTATTGTACTGAGTTAAAGCCATTTTGGCAATACTAGGGCTACAAAATAAGCATCGAGTCTCCAAACGAGTAAAATGCGAACTTTTCTCGGATAGCCTCCTCATAAAGACTGACCACTCCTCGCTTACTCCCCTTATTCTGGAGGAAAGCTTCCACAAGAAGCATGAGCGAAGTCTTCGGCAGGTGGAAATTGGTAATCAATATATCTACCATCTGAAACTGATATGGCGGATAGAGAAAAATATCTACCGGCCCCTGGTATACTTCTGCTTTCCCACTCTTACTACTAGCCTCTAGCGTACGAGTGACAGTCGTACCTACCGCTATTACTTTCTGCTTATTTTCCTTAACCTGATTGAGCATGGCTACCGTATCATCACTTACCTCTACGTATTCTTTGTGAAGCTTACCTGTCTCAAATGCCTGCTCACTGAGTGGCGCAAAAGTACCCAAGCCCACATCTAGAGTGAGTGTGGTTTGAGCAACATGCTTCTTGGCAAGCTCAGCAAAAACTCTCTCAGTAAAATGAAGTGACGCTGTAGGCGCCGCTACCGAGGCTCGCTCTCCAGCATCATCTTTGGCAAACACTGTCTGGTAGCGCTCCCGGAGTACATCCTCAGAAAGACTAGTGTCCTCGAGATAGTGAGGCACTGGAGTCTCGCCGTATTTATCAAGAAGTGTATGAAGCTCAGTTTTGCCGCCAGGCAGCTTGATATAGAAAATATTTTCATCCTGATCCACTATCTCCAGAGACTCATCACCAGGAAACAAAAGCTTTTGACCCACCACCACCTTCCTGTCCACCAAAACCGGTATTTTTACTCGAGGACCGTCCTCGAGTATTTGGTTGAGGAGGACAAAGACCTCTATCTTGCCTCCTGTCACTTTTCGAAGCCATAGACGTGCCGGGAGCACACGGGTATTATTGAGGACCAGGAGTGACTCTTCTGGTAGGTACTTGGCTAAGTTTTTGAACGTATCATACGTGACTGTATCGGCCTTGGTATCATACACAAACAACCGCGCCTCATCGCGAGGCTCTACACCCTGGGTACGAATCAACTCTTCTGGTAATTCGTAATTATACTGTTCTACATCCGTCCACTTCATAG
>CAZYOT010000064.1:966-2092 GCA_964649305.1 uncultured Bdellovibrionales bacterium | reverse complement strand
TCTATCCAGATCTGAAACAATTCTACCGGCGCATCCGTGTGATTGTACTCCGAGTGCACTACACCCGTCCCTGCGCTCATGACCTGCACTTCTCCCGATCCGATATTCCCCTCTCCGCCCGTACTATCCTTGTGGCTCAGAGTCCCTACAAAAGGAATAGTAATAATCTCCATATTGGCATGCTGGTGCTCGCCAAAGCCAGACTGTGGACCTATCCAGTCATCATTGATTACTCGGAGTACGCCAAAACCCATTTTCATGGGGTCATAGTAATTAGCAAAACTAAAACTATACCTGGTCTTGAGCCAGCCATAGTCTCCGCCACCACGTGATGCGCTTGGGATAAATTCAAAAGACATGCCGTGAGTACTAATTCTTCATTTATGGCTTTATGATAGCATTTTTTGCTATAAATAGTCTAAATATGTAAAGCACACTTGACATATATTCTGTATCGTGTAAAGTGTACTTGACATGTCATAGTAACCAATTCACCCACAACTCTATGGAAGAATCTATTGCTAACAGCGTTGGAGCAGAGAGAATCAAGCAAGGCCTTTCTCAGGATGAGCTTGCAAAGCGCGCCGATGTTTCTCGGCAAACTATCAATGCTCTAGAAAAAGGGAACTACTTCCCTTCACTTCTCCTCGCACTCAAGATATCTGAATCTTTAGGCATCTCAATTGAAAAACTCTTCTCTCTCAAGAGAGGTCTCAAATAACTCATCATCTTAATCTCAAAAATATGTCACAATTACAGCTAATCAAAAATGCGCTTCGCGAAGAAAAACGAACACCCATAGTAATTCTATTTTACTCTATTATCTTTAGTCTACTTCTAGTTATCTATCATTATCTTGGTCTTGGAGAAGCTTTTGGTAACGTAATGGATATGACTATCGACAATAATCTAAATCCCACTGACGAACAACTGGGAACATTCTTTATTTGGTTCGGCGGTGTAATAATAATTTTCATTACATCTCTTTTCTCAATCTATCGGGCTATCAAGCATGACCGAATGAAGTACAAAATAAAAAAGGATGAACGCGAAACCATGCACGAGTACATAATTGCAAATGCTGGCTACAATGCATCCATCATCGGAATATGTTTTATTCTCTACG
>CAZYOT010000064.1:0-956 GCA_964649305.1 uncultured Bdellovibrionales bacterium | reverse complement strand
AGTGAGACTCTCGGTGTTGGAAAAATCCTCACCGAGGCATTGGTAGGACTAGATCTTCTTATTCTGCTTTTTGTTATTATCTTTGTTCGAATCCGAAAAAGAATCATCCTTACCCAAGAAGATATAATCGAGCAAAACACATAAAAATACTCCAAAAAACACCCTCTCTAAAGGGTGTTTTTTTGATCTACAAATTCTCTACCACCTGTATATCCATTTCAAGTACCGTGTCATTTTCACCAAAAAGAAACTTGGTGCGAAAGCGCTTATCATCAAGAAAGACTGGGAACCAGTGGATATCATCTGGCCACATTTTCTCAAACGGTATGGCATCGAGCGCAAACCACTCGGGCTTCATTTCTTCGGTCTCCACTGCTTCGCCAGTATAACGAGTCACATGAAAGACATGGACTTCGAGGATATTCCCTCTATCGTGAGCAAACTCAAATTCATGAATACCAACTTTTTCTAGACCAGTGACTTCTAGACCAGATTCTTCTCGCAGTTCTCTTTTGGCTCCCTCTTCGATAGTTTCGCCCTCTTCTACCTTGCCCCCGTAGCCATTGTAGCGTCCAGCACCAAAACCACGTTTCTTCATAGCCAGAAGAATGCGGTTGTTCTCGATAATAAATGAAAGAGTGAGTATTTTTTTCATTATGATCTCTCAAGAATAATACGTTTGGTAAATCCACCCTTAGCTTCTTTTTTCTCATGCTTGAGCGCCTGGATATCAGCAAGGTCCCATTCATAGTAAGCAAGGATAGCATCGATAACCTCGAGCACATCAGCCAGTTCCTCTTTACTTCTGGCCTCACGAAATTCCTCTGCTTCCTCTACAAGCTTTTTCAAAAGCTTTTCTTTGTACTCTAGTGAGCAGGCCACATAATAGTCTGCTTGCTCGCCCTTAGATTGGATATGCTCGACAATCTTGTCTCTTACTAGTTTGTTGTAAGTTT
>CAZYOT010000063.1:3270-4271 GCA_964649305.1 uncultured Bdellovibrionales bacterium | reverse complement strand
TTCGCATCACTTGGGTGAGTTTCTAGGTACTCACTAAATGCCTCAGCTACCACAGAAGAGACAGCTCCACGAACTTCTATGTTGTTGAGCTTGTCTTTGGTCTGACCTTCAAACTGAGGATTGGCCAACTTAACCGATACAACGGCTGTCAAACCTTCCTTTAGGTCATCAGAAGTAAGCGACCCATCTTTTTCTTTGATAAGATTATTCTTCTTAGCGTAATCATTTAAGATACGAGTCATAGCCATCTTGAAGCCGGTCACATGAGTTCCACCGCCAGGGTTTAAGATGTTGTTGGCAAAAGAAAAAAGATGTTCTTTATATCCACCAGTAAACTGAAGTGAAGCTTCCACCAGAATTCCATCGACGGTTTTTTCGACATAAAATGGAGTGGTATTCTTAACCTCTTTCTTACGGTTTAAGAATTTTACAAAAGAGATGATACCCGAATCAAAATAAAATCCATGCTTCTTAACAAGGTACTCGTCTTTTTCACTCTGAGTCTCACGCCAATCTTCTACCGTAATACGCACCCCCTTAGTCAGAAAAGCCTGGTAACGTAGGTACTCCAAAATTTTATTCCAAGAATACTTAATTTCAGGAAAAATTGTAGGGTCTGCCTTGAAGGCTACTGCGGTACCGGTAATCTTTGAGGTTCCAATAGCCTTGACCTTTGAGACTGGCTCACCACGCTTGTACTCCTGGAAAAAGACTTTCCCCTGACGCTGTACAGTCACTTTTGTATGCTCAGAAAGTGCATTCACTACAGAAACACCCACACCATGGAGACCTCCAGAAATCTTGTACCCGGTCTCTTCTCCGCCGAACTTTCCTCCAGCATGAAGGACAGTCATAACAGTTTCCAAGGCAGACTTTTTGGTCTGAGGATGAATATCTACCGGAATACCACGACCATTATCAGCCACTGCAATCCAGTTGTCGGGCAAAAGCTTAACCCGAAGCTGGCTACAATGACCAGCCATGGCTTCATCAATAGAGTT
>CAZYOT010000063.1:0-3260 GCA_964649305.1 uncultured Bdellovibrionales bacterium | reverse complement strand
CCTCCCAAATAAGGTGATGGAGACCTTCAAGAGAAGTCCCTCCGATATACATACCTGGACGTTTGCGCACTGGATCAAGACCTTCGAGCACCTGGATAGACTTTGCTTCATAACTACCATTTGCTTGTGTTTTTTTTGCCATAGAATCGTACCGTTTATTCAAAGATTGGTTTACTTGTCTTTACTGCTCGAGTTCTGTCTTATGAAAATTACGTGCTGTAAATTCTAAGAGCAAAATGAACGCGAAAAAAAGAAGTGAGAGCCACCACACCCAAATGTCTCGATAAAACAAAAGGATATTGATAAAAACAAACAAATTCAAAAGAAATGCTTGCCGTAAAGCCCCGCCGATATGCCTTGCTGCCCGTTCTTCACCGAGACCTTTTTTATAGATAGCAATCATCGCTTCCATAATAAGACCAAGTGTAAAAGTAAAAAGACTACTAAAAAATAATCCTTTACCTAATATGCCACTTGTGTCAGGATCCACCTTCAAAAGAACTCCTATAAAGGAACCGAGCGCCAAAAGAGTACATAAAAAAACACCTATCTGGAAAGCTCGCAATGACATAGAGAATACCTCTTTTTTTAAGCAGTAACCTCCTTAATAATAGCGCAAAAAACAAAAAAAGGCAACTTCGAAAATTGCCTTTTTTCACTTTATTTGAGCCTCAATTATGCTCTTGAGACGTATGATCCGCGGTCAGTGTTGATGATAATCCGATCCCCTGTTTTAACAAACAACGGAGTGGTTACTTGGAGGCCAGTTTCTACTGTCACCACCTTATCTCCACCTGAAGCTGTGTCTCCCTTGAGGCCAGGAGGAGCATCTGTTACAAGAAGGGTGACCTTAGCTGGAAGCTCTACTGTGAGCGGCGTACCATTCCAGGTCAAGAGAATGACTTCTGTTCCTTCTACCAGATAGTCCTTGGCAGTGCCGAGCATAGCCTCGGACAGTGCAAACTGCTCAAAGCTCTCATTATCCATAAACTCATAGCTCTCACCTGTAGCATACAGGTACTGAGCATGAGCCTTAGCAATATTCGCCTCTTCAAGTTTATCGCCACCCTGAAAAGTACAGTCGAGCATTGCTCCCGTCATGAGGTTTCGGAGTTTGGTGCGAAGGACTGCTCCTGCTCGCCCTGTCTTGGAATGGAGGTAATCCACTACTTCATAGGGCTCATTATTCCAAACTATTTTCTTGCCGTTTTTAATTTCTGTTATTCCCAACATATTGCATGAGGATTTTTCATTCTGATGCAGTTCGAGGCACGACTGAGGAGCGCCTGCCTGCCGGTAGGCAGGAAGCTAAGCTGTATATAGAAATACTACGTCGAGCCCGCCCGAATCGCTACGCGAAGCGTTGCGGGCAGGCACCGGAAGTCGTAACAAAGAAATGCGCCGAATGAAAAATCCGAAAAATTAGTTGATGACGTATGGTACCAGAGCCATAAAACGAGCACGTTTCACTGCCTGAGCCAACTTGCGCTGCTCTTTGGCAGTCAAACCATGACGCTTTGGAGGATACATCTTACCTTGTGAGTTCAAGAAGCGACGCAAGAAATATGCATCTTTATAATCCAAATTCTGTAATTTTTTTGACATTGCTACATCCATAATAGAAAATTTAAAATTAAAATATAAAACTGTAAAATTTAAGAGCTGAAAAATTTTTATTTTTGCATTTTAAAATTTACCTTTAAAATGGGACATCTTCGATACGAATCTCATCTACCTCGTCATCGAGATTAATAGTAGGAATACTTTCTTCCTCTATCTGACTCTCTGTCTTTCTTGGAGCACTTGCTGGAGTATTGTTGTATGCTCTTGGAGCACTATTGCTACCACCTTGTTGTGTTGATCCTCCTTGAGCTCGACTACCGAGCTGCATGGTTTCACCAATCACTTCTGTGGTCCGACGCTCTACCCCATCCTTGCCAGTATAAGCTCTGGTCTGTAGTCTACCTTCAATAAAACATTCCTGACCCTTGGTAAGATACTGAGAAGCAATTTCTGCTTGTCTCCCCCAGAGCACCACATTATGAAACTCTGTTTTGTCCTGCTTCTGACCACTTTTATCAGTCCAGAAGCTATTAGTAGCCATACTAATCGTAGCTACCGACTGTCCGCCTGGAGTAGTGCGGATTTCAGGATCGCGAGTTAAGCGGCCAACCAGAATAACTTTGTTTACGTTCATAGACGTATGTTATTTAGTTTAATTAGATATCAAGTTTAGTTTTCAACTGTTGATCAATCTGTTCGCTTGAAACTGCTGTATTACCTTCATCCTTAGTGACAGGAGCTTCTGGCATAGCACGCATAGCGCCACGGCGCTCATAACGATTATTCTTAGTGTCAGTCTTAGGCTTTTCTACACGTGGAATAGCCTTGAGCTCTGGAAGTTCATCAGCACGCAAAATAAGAAAACGAAGCACATCCTTAGAAAGCATCAATGCACGGTTAATTTTGTTCATCGGATGAATTTCTACGGTCTCCTGATCCTGTTCATCGTGATCAGGAAGGGTGAAACGACGGGCAATATAGATACCACGAGTCTCCTTCTTAACCATATAGGCCAATTTACGCTTTTCTTCTGTCTCAGGGGCCAAAAAAACGCCGCCTTCATCAGTCACCATCTTGGCTACTGCCTCTTTGATACGAGGGAGTTCAGCCTCCTTTGTTTCACCTACAAGGTAAAAAAGTTCGTATTCTACCATATAAATACTTAAATTAAATTAGCTATATTAACAAAAAACCGCTCAAACAAAAGAAAAATCCTTCTGCAATGAAGCGGAATTGTTTTCCTAGTCTCTTCGATACACTTAGAGCGGGAAAGCGTCGGACTTTCTCAGTTGTCTGCCTAGATTACCAGAGAATCCTCTTTTTGGCAAGTTTACCCCATTAGAGATACATCTCTAATGGGGAGGATTCTCTATTCAAAACTGAGTGCAGTCTAAGGCGCCACTTCTTTCCAGTTGTAATCACAGGTCTTCCCTCCATTACAAGTCTGGGTAGCTCCACAGTTATCAGTCACGGTGAAGGTGTCTTTTTGACAGAGAGATTGACTTCTTGGGTCTCTAGAGCAAGCGCTAGAGTCTGTACAGGTGACAGTGATGTTTTTTGTGGTTGTGTTACCACTGTAGGTAGCTTGGATGGATTCTGTGCCTGAGCTACTGGCAGTGAGGACTTTTGGAATAGACCCTGAGAGATTGACAGTACTGTTACCTCCTTCAGTCCAAGTGGCACTGGTGGTCACGTCT
>CAZYOT010000062.1:0-4288 GCA_964649305.1 uncultured Bdellovibrionales bacterium | reverse complement strand
TGCGCTTCTGTGTCGCCATCTTCGCGAAGCTTCATCTGATCCTCAAAGCGTCTGCGCTGATCTACTGGATCATTGAGTTCAGCAAAGGAATTAGTCAACTCACTTTTGACTGCGATAAGCTGCGCACGAAGTACTCGCTTGGGATTTTCTGGATCAAGCTTAGCCAAAGGTGAAACTTCGATTGGATGCCCTACCAAAATACACGGCTGAATCAGTCGCTGACGTACTGTCTTTTTGTAGATGGTATCTATCATGCGACCCTTACCGTAGGCTTCTTCATACTTAATCCCAAGCTCATCGGCCTTTTTCTTAAGTTCACTCACTGTCACTTCATGTGAAAGATTGATACCTGTTTCTTTTTCAAATTCGGTGAAGAAGTCTACAATTGGATACTCTCCGCCCCAGTTGATAGCCTGACCCTCAAACTCTGTCTCATATCCACCAGTCACATTAAACACAATTTGCTGAATCATCTTCTTAGTCAGCTCAATGCCCTGGTCCAAATCAGCATACGCCCAATAGAATTCTACATCGTCATATTCTTGTAAGTGCTCGCGATCAATACCTTCATTACGAAAAAGTCTCCCAATCTCAAAGACTTTCTCATAACCACCTACTAAGAGACGCTTCAAGTGAAGTTCCAGTGAGATACGGAGATAGAAATCATGATCGAGAGCATTATGATGCGTGATAAATGGTTCTGCATCTGCTCCACCTGGTACGTGTTCCAATACCGGTGTCTGCACTTCAAGGAAACCCTCTGCCACTAAGACATTACGTACCGTCTGCCAAAAAATATTTTTCTTACGAAACATTTCTCTGGTTTCAGGATTGATCATCAAATCCAGATAGCGACGACGAAGCAACTCTTCTTCATCCTTAAGTCCATAAAACTCTGTAGGAATAGGTCGCATAGACTTACTTAAGATTTTCCAGTCTGATATCTCAAGAGTCTTTTCTTCTTTCTTTGTCAGAAATAGTTTACCGGTTGCTTCTACAAAATCACCGATTTCAATCGTATCTACAAAAAGCTTAAATTTTTCTTCTCCCAAAACTTGCAAATTAAGAAAAATTTGAATCTTGGCATCACCATCTTCTATATGAGCAAAGCCAATCTTCCCCATGACTCGAAATGAACGCACGCGCCCTACAAGAGTAATTTCTTTTTCTTTTTTTATAAGATCGTCAAATTGTGCCAATGCTTCACTGTTGGTATGTGTTCTAGCATTTTTTTCAGGATAGACTACACCAAAAGACTGCTCCAACAATTGGAACTTCTGCTTTTTGGTTTCGATAATATCCTCTCTTAAGTCTTGTATCATAAGCAATGAGCCAATTATAGCCATTTTATTGCAAAAAAGCAAAGACCGGGCCCACGTATGGGTCCGGCCATTTTGCCTTGGTTCAAGGCTTGCTAGCGGTAAGAATTGCGGTTTCGATCACGTTCCGATTGGAAGCACTGACCACAAAGGGTATGCTCATCATCAGAAATGCGATGTCCGTAGGCATGTATATAAATATGCCTGCCACATTCACAGTAGCGCATTGTTATACCTCCAAATAAAAAAGGGCTGTGGCCAAAATGTACCAAAGCCCTCTATCATTGTCAATCCCTACTTATGCTACAGAAACAATTTCGTACTTAATCTTACCCGCTGGAGCCTGAATTTCAATCTTGTCACCCTTTTTCTTTCCCATAAAAGCTGCTCCCAGTGGAGACTCATGAGAAATCTTACCCTGAGCTGGATCTACCTCATTGGAACCTACAATATGAAAAATCATTTCCTTGGTGCCAATCTTTACCACTAACTCAGAACCAATTTCAACATAGTCACTCTTGCGGTGCTTAGTAGCCACTACAGAATCTTTGAGAAGCGCTTCAATCTCACCAATACGACTTTCATTTTCGTTTTGGTTACGTTTAGCTTCACTATACTCAGCATTTTCTGAAAGATCACCCTGCTCCTTAGCTTCCTTAATAGACTGAGCAATTTCTTGACGCACGCGACCCTTACGGTCTTCAAGTTCTTCTATCAGTTTTTTCTGACCTTCCTTGGTAAATATTTTACTCATTACTTTATACAATCAATTACACTTAAAAAGAAAACTTCTTTCCAAGTGGAGAGAAGATAGACTTTAGATGTACTCAATACTATACAATGTTACCCTAACTGTCAACTATCAAAAATGACAGCCAGAATAAGCCACTAACCCTCTTCTAGCGCGTTTACCCCGTTAGAGGTAAAAGGGCTAAATCCTACTCCGCTTTATACTGTAGTTTGATATATCTTTCGTTAAATGCCACCTTGTCTTAATCTCTACTACCTCTAACGGGGTGAAAAATACCACTGATACACTTCTTTGGTGACCGGCACAGCATTGTAGGTCTCTTCGGTACCCTGTCCCTCAATCAAGACAATCATGGCCAATTCAGGGCTACTATACGGCGCATAGGAAACAAACCAGCCATGTGTTTTGTGATCACCACCAAACTGAGCAGTGCCTGTCTTACCGGCTACTTCTACCGGCAAATCCTTAAGTGGCTGAGCGGTACCTTCGGTCACAGTCTCACGCATCCCTTCTTGTACAATCTTGAGTATCTCTGGCTTGATAAAACCCTGTCTGACAATCTTGCTTTCTATTGAAGTCACTTTGCCATCTTGTGACTTTATCTGACTCCCAATCCGCGGCTCATAAAGTGTACCTCCATTGGCTATTGTGGCAATAGCATTGACTATCTGGAGCGGCGTGGCTGTGATGTAGCCCTGTCCAATAGACGAGTTATAGTCATCACCAATATACCAGCGCTCCCCTATTTTTTCTTTCTTCCAATCCGGCGTAGGCACAAAGCCATTACCTTCACTTGGAAAATCAATACCCGAGTACTCTCCATAACCAAAAAGATTTTCATATTTTTTCATGCGTTCTATTCCTAGGCCACTGACACCGCCATACCCACCGCCCACTGAATAGAAAAATACATCACTCGACACCGCAATGGCACGTCTGATATCCGTAAAACCATGTGCCTTCCAGTCTCCAAAGAAAAAACTTCCTACCTGAATACCTCCTCGACTTTCTATTTGCTGATGTTCATCTACTATACCCTCAGACAAAGCAGCTGCAGCAAGCACAGGCTTAATAGTCGAGCCTGGTGGATATTCACCAGTCAGTGCACGGTTGAAGAGTGGCCTGGCTTCGTCATTGGACAGAGTGCTATATTCATCTTGTGTAATTCCCTTGGCAAAAAGGTTGTTATCAAAACTTGGCAAGCTTACTACTGCTCGTACCGCGCCATTTCGTGGATCAATAGCTACTGCTGCTGCTTTTTT
Source organism: uncultured Bdellovibrionales bacterium (assembly GCA_964649305.1). GTDB lineage: Bacteria > Patescibacteriota > Minisyncoccia > Moranbacterales > UBA1568 > UBA1568. The sequence goes on along the minus strand of CAZYOT010000062.1, from coordinate 956 downwards.
GAGATTATTCTTCTCAAGGTTAGCCATGAGACTATCATAGATTTTTTTTTGCAAATCCATATCGATATTGAGAATCAAATCATTCCCCGCCACGGGATTGATAATACCGAGTTCTCGTGTCACACGTCCAAGTGAATCCACTTCGGCTTGCTGATATCCATGCTGACCACGCAGCGCTGTCTCATAACTTTTTTCTATACCCTGCTTACCTATAGAATCCGTCAATAAGTAATCCGGATGGTCTTTGAGTTCTTCTGGCTTAATCTTACCCTCATAGCCCATCAGGTGTGCAAAGATAGTGCTATCTATATACTCTCGATGAGTAGTCTTGTACAAGTTAATGCCTGGATAGTTCTCTCGTTGGCCCAAAAACCGAAGCGTCTCTTCTTGGGTCAACTGTTCTTTGATAGGCACTGCCTGGATAGACTTGGGTGGCAAAGAATCAAAGGTTTGATCAAGAAAAGAAAGCTCAATACCAAAGCTTGTGAGACGTTCTTTGAGAGCGGTCCGCTCACTTTCGCTTGCTGGTAGATCTGATGCAGTAGCTACCAAATCAATACTGGGCACATTGTACACGAGAGGCTTACCAAAACGATCAAATATAGTTCCTCGTGGCGCAGGGATAACCAGAGCGCGCAAACTATTTCTCGTAGATGCTTCTTGATATTTAGCTCCTTCAAGAATTGACAGAGCAAAAGCCCTCCCGCCGAGAAGAATAAGTACAAGTATAACGACTATCCAGTACAGAGAAAATATATTACGCCTAAGGGGTCGCTCTATCTTGGCGGTATCTGGTTCGGTCACGGTCAAAACTGCATCATCAATTTCATGATCTACAAATCTTGATACACGATATTTAGGACCAAACAAAGCCATACCAACTACTAGTATTAACGAATCATAAGAGCGCTATCGGAACGCAGTTGATCAATCTTATTCTGAAAACGAAGAATGAT
>CAZYOT010000061.1:0-4319 GCA_964649305.1 uncultured Bdellovibrionales bacterium | reverse complement strand
GTTTTACTCATAGATATTTATGGGAAAGAAAAAAGATTCCAAAAAAATCAAAGAAGAGATTGAGGAAGAAGTGTCTTCGATAGCCAATATTTTGCATGCTGACGCCAAGAGAAGTCTTATCTTGGTGTTTCTTTTGACATTTGGTCTTCTTTCGATGCTCGGATTTTTCGATGCTGCTGGACTTCTGGGTCATTGGATTGATATGGGCATAGGCTCGCTTTTTGGGTACGGTAAGTGGCTCCTCCCAATCCTTCTTTTTACTTTGGCAGGCCTGATGCTCTTTCGTAAGACGACCACTGCCAAGGAGGCTGTGAAGTATGTGGGTTTGATTGTGATTTATCTTACTATCCTTGCGCTTATCCATCTTTTTATGGGAGACGATGCGAAGTCGTATCTCAAGGTAGCGGAAGCAGGAGAAGGAGGAGGCTATCTAGGCTATGCTGTAGCCACTGGATTTTTTGTCTTGGCTGGTAAGGCTGCGGCAGCTATTTTGCTTTTTGCACTTTTTATCGCGGGCTTGATCATGGCTTTCAATGTATCACTCATTGGTTTCCTTGAGGGGTCACTGGGTAAGGTGATAAGTCTTTTTTCTCGCAGAGAAAGCGAAGATGGAGAAGTAGCTTCAGGAGAGATAGGTGACGAGGAAGAAGAGACGGATAATGAAGGAGAAGAGGAAGAAACAGATGAAGAAGTCGAAGCTCTCCAAGAGCACAATATCAGTCATGTAGAATTCCCTGATGAGGAAGACGAAGAGCTCCCCGATGAAATAGAAGAGGATGATGAGGAAGTAGACGAAGAAGTTGAGACGGCTCCAATCAAGAAAAAGAGACGTCGTCGCAGTCGCTACGCTTGGCTCATGCCATCACCAGAACTTTTGGAGTCAAATGGTGAGAAAGCAGTAGGAGGTGATATTGAACAAAACAAGAGTATTATCCAAAAGACACTCAAGTATTTCGGGGTGGACGTAATACCTGGTGAAGTGAAGGAAGGACCTACGGTGACCCAGTATACCTTTACTCCAGCACTTGGTGTAAAGATTTCTCGTATCACGACACTCAACAATGACCTCGCTCTCGCACTCGCCAAGCATCCTATCCGTATCGAGGCTCCAATTCCAGGGAAATCTTTAGTGGGTATTGAAGTACCAAATAAGCAGACAGCACGCGTACGTTTGCGTAATGTTGTGGAAAGTCGAGACTTCAGAGAGCGTCCAGCCAACCTCATGCTGGCCTTGGGTCAGGACGTGGGAGGGAAGAACCGTATCGCTGATCTACGTAAGATGCCACATCTTTTGATTGCCGGACGAACTGGGTCTGGTAAGTCTGTGTGTATCAATACGCTCCTTGTCTCGCTTTTGTATCAGAATTCACCAGAAGACCTGAAGCTTATTTTGGTAGATCCGAAGCGGGTAGAATTGTCTGCCTATAAAGGTATTCCTCACCTGAAGACTGAAGTGATAGTTGATAACAAAAAGGTAGTGAATGTCCTCAAGTGGGCAGTGGCTGAAATGGAGCGTCGCTATAAAGTTTTGGAAGAAGCCAAGGTGCGTGATCTTCAGACCTATCGTGAGAAGTATAATCGCGGAGAAACAGTGACACGTGTCAATCTTGAGAGTAACGAGGTGACCGAGGAGCCGATGGAAAACCTCCCATATATCGTGATAGTCATTGATGAGATGGCTGACTTGATGTCGGCACATGGTAAGGAAGTAGAAGCCCTTATTATTCGTCTGGCTCAGATGTCACGCGCTATCGGTATTCACCTTATCCTCGCTACTCAGCGTCCGAGTGTGGAGGTGCTTACTGGACTTATCAAAGCCAACATCCCAACTCGTATTGCTTTCCAGGTGACCACGCAGATAGACTCACGTACGATTCTTGATAGTGGTGGAGCTGAGAAATTGATCGGTAATGGTGACATGCTCTATTCTTCACCAGAAGGTGGCGATGCTGTGCGTCTGCAGGGAGTGTTTGTGTCTGATGATGAAGTGAAGAAGGTGACCAATTTCTTGCGCCAGCAGAAGCTTGATCTAGGTGATGATGAAGATGAAGATGTGTTTGGGAGTGAGGATGAAAACGACCCATTGATTCAAGCTCTTAATGCCGTGGATGATGGAGCCAAGGATGATGATATGTATGAGAAGGCCAAGAGTATAGTGATTGATAGTGGTCGCGCATCCACTACCTATCTTCAGACTGCTCTTGGCATCGGATACCCAAGAGGGGCTCGTCTTATGCATTTGCTTGAGCAAAACGGAGTAGTGGGGATGGTAGATGGCAAGAAAAAGGTTTTGGTAGGGAAGGCCTCTATGCATGCTCCAGATGAAGAAGAACAAAAGTATGGAGATGATCATTTACGCGAAGAACGAGAACGAGAAAAATGGCAGCTCTAGGAGAGTAATTTGGTATATATAACACAGTATTTCTTTTATGGTAGAAGCGAGCTTTACCCGCAAAAAAATAGAGTCACTCACGCTTGGTGAGAAACTTCGCAAACTTCGTAATGAAACACATATACCTCTGGCTGAGGTATCGAGAGCTACTCGTATTCGAGTGAAGTACCTTGAGCTTTTGGAAAGTGGAGAATATGCTAAGTTACCCGCAGACGTGTATGTGCGTGGATTTCTTCGCAACTACGCCCGTTTCTTGGGGGTAGACGAAGAAGCTCTGATGAAGCTCTATGAGCGTGAGCGAAACATTCAGGCTAATATGGGAGAACCCAATAAGCCAGCCAAGAAAAGGATAGGTATTCCAATGTACTCTATAGTCATTACTTCTCGGACGGTTATGTTGACCGTGGCTGCAGTCCTTATTCTCGGTGTTTTTGGATACCTATACAAAGAATTTCGAAGCTTTGCTTCAGAACCACGGCTAGTCATCTTGGAGCCCTCTACGGGCTCAGTGGTAGAGACCAGTGAAATTGTCCTACGTGGTAAAACAGACAAGGGCGCACGAGTGTCAGTCAATGGAGAGGCAAGTTTTGTGGGAAGCGACGGGGACTTTAGTGAGAAGTTGACTTTGCAGTCGGGCATGAATACTATCTCAATAGTGGCGATTAATCGCTTCGAAAAGGCCAAGACGGAAACACTGACTATCGAAGCGCATTTTGCAGAAATACAAACACCTGACTCAGAAGAACTTAAGGCACGTGCAGAAAATGACACGAGTTTTTCTTTGGAAGTCTCAGTCAAAAAAACAGCCACCATTACAGTGATGGCTGATGATGAGGTGGTACAGAATGGTGTCTTGGAGCCAGGTATCACACGAACTATTGAAGCCAAGAAAGAAATCCGCATTAGTACCAGTAACCCCGGGGCTACCTTTGTAAAGGGGGGTAGCGGCAAAGAGGAGGCTTTGGGAGAAGGAGAAAAGCCTCTTAAAGACGTGGTTTTTATAGAATCAGGTAGACAAGAAAATAAAGACAAGGTACAATAAAAACGTTTACTTTTATATGTAACTTAATTAAACAAGAATACTAAGGATATTCACGAGTTGAATAGTCTTGGACGAAGACATGTTTATGGCAAAAGCAAAAAAAGAAATCAAGAAGGGTACAGGCGAGAAGAGTAAAATCGATAGCGTCCTCGATACTATCCAAGAGAAGTATGGCGAGGGAACCATGATGAAACTCGGTGACGTACCGAAGGTGGATGTAGAGGCGATTCCTACAGGGGCTCTCTCTCTCGATATGGCTCTCGGTATTGGTGGCGTGCCTCGCGGACGTGTCATTGAAATTTATGGGCCAGAGTCTTCTGGTAAGACGACACTGACACTGCATATTGTAGCCAATGCCCAGAAAGCTGGTGGTTTAGCTGCTTTTGTGGATGCTGAGCATGCCTTGGATCCTGAGTATGCTAAGCGTATCGGGGTGAATATCAATGACCTTCTTATTTCTCAGCCTGATACCGGTGAGCAGGCTTTGGATATCGTGGAGACACTGGTGCGTTCTAATATGGTGGATGTCATTGTGATTGACTCGGTAGCGGCTCTGGTACCACGAGCAGAAATTGAAGGAGAAATGGGTGACCAGCATGTGGGTCGCCAGGCCAGGTTGATGTCACAGGCACTTCGTAAGTTGACAGCTATTATTGCTCAGTCAAATGTAGTGGTGATTTTTATCAACCAGATCCGTATGAAGATTGGTGTCATGTTTGGTAATCCAGAAACCACCACTGGAGGACAGGCCCTGAAGTTCTATTCATCAGTTCGTCTAGAAATTCGTCGCAGTGCCCAGATTAAGAAAGGGGAAGCTATCGTGGGTAACCGCACAAAGGTGAAGGTGGTCAAGAATAAAGAGGCAGCCCCATTTAAGACTGCTGA
>CAZYOT010000060.1:0-4367 GCA_964649305.1 uncultured Bdellovibrionales bacterium | reverse complement strand
GGGAAAGTAGCCGTATCTTTGTGACTGCCAAATCAGCCAGTGCCTTGAGCTTCCCGCTTACTGTGACGACTATTGTCCCAGGAGTGTCATTCTCAGTCGCTATCCCAGCCAGCTATGGCACAGATATCGAGTTTGACTGGTGGATAGTTCAATCCCAGTAGAGACTGAAATGTCAAATGATCAATGTCAAATACCAAATGAAATCCTAATGATTAAATGGAAGAGAGATGGCTGAAGAACTAAAACCAAAGTATAATCTAGAAGAGAGAACAGCTAAGTTTGCAGCTGACCTCATAGGGCTTCTCAAAACAATTAAAGAATCCACCCTGAATAAGCCGATATTGCTCCAGCTTATTCGTTCTGGTACGAGTATAGGAGCAAATTATTGCGAAGCAGATGGAGCTGAGTCGAAGAAGGATTTTCAGCATAAGATAGGAATCTGCAAGAAAGAAGCCAAAGAGACAAAGTATTGGATCCAGACACTTTCTCTTCTACAGCCAGAAAGAAAAGAAGAGTTGAGAGTCTTATGGAAGGAAGCACAAGAATTGACACTGATATTTTCTAAGATTATACAGACATCAAGACTAAATAAGAAGCAGTAAGACAATGACCAATAACAAATATCAAATGACCAATCAAATCCTAATGATAAATGACTTAAGATTATAGCATTTTTATTTTGAGCTTGATTTGAAATTTGACATTTGTAATTTGAAATTTAGGATGAGTCATTTGTAATTTGACATTAAAACCCCATGTTCCAACTTCCTCAATCTAAAAAAGTAGCCTATCTCAAGCTTGCAACCATCGCGGGTTTCTTCATCATGGTCGCTCTCTTTAGTTTCTTTCTCTGGAATTATCTGAGTGCGCCAGTGACCATCAATGATGAAGTCAAGGATTTCCAGAAGGCAGGGGAGAGTGCGCTCGCAGATCTACAGACTCTCCCAGTAGTCAATCTCTTAGAAGAAGGGGAAAGCTATGTCATCCAAGATAATCTTGATGAAGGTATCGAGATTAGCTATCCCAATCAAAATAAAAAAGAAGAAAAAAACAAAACCAAAATCAGCCTCCCCAAAGATTACGCCAAACCGATAGAAATCAAACTGGATAATGAAAGAATCATCACTATCCAAGATGAAAACAACCAAGGCTATACTGCTGACACTTTGTCAGCTGAAATGACCAATGACCAATTACAAATATCAAATCAAAGCCTATTCTCTAAAATCTTTCCTAAAAAAGTAGAAAGTACCCAAAGTTATCTTCGTTATCAAAACGACAGAAAGACCCTTCTTTACTCATACCAAAGAGACAGAGCTACCGGAGAAAGAAAACTTAAACACTGGACTTTCTATGAAGAAGGCACTGGAGAAGAAAAAGAATCTTACAAGGTAGAAAACGCTACCTTAAAGAAAAACGAGAATGGAGACGTAGAACTCTTCTTTCAATCTGAACAAGACCTCAAAAACCAAGCCGCAGCCAAAGAAGTCGATCCATCTCTCATGGATAGAGCCATGAGAACCTTAGAGAAAGAAGGAGTCAATCAAAACCAAAATCCAGACCTCCTGATCCCAAGACCATACTACTACGACAAAGATGGAAACTACCAAGAAGCTGAGTGGGAAGTACAAGAAAACAAACTCATCTTAAGCATCAAAACTACCAAAGACAAGTATCCTCTCTCAGTCGATCCAACTCTTGCCTTTACTGCTCCTGGAGTGAGTAGTGGGGGGGTAGGTATAGTAGGAGATAATTCCAATGGTTCTTCTAACTTTGCTTATCGTTTAGTAGTGGGTGACCTCAATGCTGATGGTAAGTCTGATTTGGCAGTGGGTGCTCCCTATAACACCTCTTCTTTGTATATTTTCTACAATGATGGGATATATGCTCTTCGGTCAAGTGGAGCGGATGTGTCGATAGTAGGAGAGGGCGGTACGGACTATTTCGGTGGGCAGCTTACTGTGGGTGACTTCAATGCTGATGGTAGGGTAGATTTGGCTACGACAGCGCGTAACTACTCAACTACAGGACGAGTCTATATTTTCTACAATGACGGAACCTATCCGGCATTAGCCGCCAATGCCGATGTCAAAATTGATGGGGAGGAATTCACCGCTGGCTCGAGTCTGGCTTCAGGAGACCTCAATGCTGATGGAGAGATGGATCTTGTTGTGGGCTCACTCGCACATAACTCTGATACTGGAAGAGTGTATATTCTCTACAATGACGGATCATATCCGTCGACACTGGCTTCGGCAGATGTGATTATCAATGGCCAAGCCTCAAGTAAGTTTGGTACTGGTATGGCCACAGGTGACCTCAATGCTGATGGTAAGACCGATTTGGCAGTAGGAGGCTATGGGTTTTCTTCAGATGCTGGTCGGGCGTATGTGTTTTATGCTGACGGGACTAATAACTACGGCACAGCAACTTGTAGTGGGACGCCAGCTATTTGTTCGGCTGCCAATGCTGATGCGCTTATTACCGGTTCGGCAGGGACTCTTCTCGGGGGATATGATGGTTTTTCTGAGGCCCTTACCATAGGCGACCTCAATGCTGATAGTAAGGCTGATTTGGCAGTAGGGGCAGTCAACGGTAATGTGGTCTATATATTTTATGGAGGCTCTATTATTACAGAGTCGTATACCGGAGCAGATGTGACTATCAATGGAGGTGGACCAGATTTTGCTCTTACTATAGATAGTGGAGATATCAATGGTGACAATAGAGTGGATTTGATAGTGGGTTCTTATAGTGAAAATTACGGACCTGGAGCAGTGTTTATCTTTTACAATGACGGCTCATATCCTGCCGATATCTCGGGGGCAGATGTACTTATCAATGGAGAATCTGAGGCTGAATACGGAAATATGAGTTCGAGTTTGGCGGTGGGGGATATGAATAGTGATGGCAAGCAAGACTTGGTTGTTGGTGCCCAGAATTATAATGGCTCTTTCGATGGAAAAGCCTACATTTTCTATTCTCAAAATGGAGTCTTGAATACCAATCGGAATATCACTGGTGAAACGACAAGTAACAATTTTGGTCAGGCTATAGCGACTGGAGATTTCAATGCCGATGGGAGAACCGATCTTGCTGTAGCAGCAAGTGGTTATTCCACTAATACTGGTCGCGTATATATCTTCTACAACGACGGCGCCATCCCAACCGCCGCCACCACCGCTGATGTGATTATTACGGGTCAGTCAAGTGGTAATTTTTTCGGGATTTCATTAGCTGCAGGTGACTTTAATTCAGATGGAGAAGTAGATCTAGTTGCTGGTGCGGATGCTTACTCTACTGACACTGGTCGCGTGTATATCTTCCACAACGATGGCTCCATCCCTACCACCGCTGCCACCGCTGATGTGATTATTACGGGTCAGTCAAGCGGCGATCATTTTGGGATTTCATTAGCTGCAGGTGACTTTAATGCAGACGGCCGTGTAGATATAGTCACTGGCGCTTATGGTTATAATGCTGGAACCCAGGTTGGCCGTACCTACATCTTCCATAACGACGGCTCTATCCCCACAGCTGCAGGTTCTGCAGATGCTACTACGACTGGCGTCACAGGAGGAGATTACTTCGGGATTTCATTAGCTGCAGGTGACTTTAATGCAGACGGCCGTGTAGACATAGTTGCTGGTGCAATTGGCTACGTGACAGCAACTGGCCGTGCATATATCCTCTACAACGACGGCTCTATTCCGACTAGCGTTCTTACTGCAAATGTCATCATCACGGGAAATTCTACAGGCGACGAGTTTGGTAGTAATTTAGTTGCAGGTGACTTCAATGCCGATGGGAGGATTGATCTTGCTGTAGCAGCAAGCGGGTATTCTACCGCTACTGGTCGCGTGTATATCTTCCACAACGACGGCTCTATCCCTACGGCGGCTAATTCAGCAGATGTGATTATTGACGGAGATATGGACGGCGATAGATTTGGTGGCGCTAGTTTTAACTCTGTTTCATTGACTAGTGGCGACTTCAACGCTGATGGGAAAGCAGACTTAGCTGTGGGTGCTTCTGTAGCTGGTAAGGCGTATATCTTCTACAACGACGGTTCTATCCCTACTACTGCTGTCACCGCCGATGTGATTATTGATAACGTAGGAAGTGATGAGGATGTTACACTTGCTGCCGGCGATCTCAATTCTGATGGTAAAACTGATTTGATAGTAGGAGACCCTGCCTATTCTTCTATTACTGGCCGTGTCTATTTCTACGAAGGCCGAGACAACTACTCCTGGACTATCCAGCGTCAACCGCTTGGCACCAGTCGTATCAGTCCGAGTGTGATGGGAGAGGAAATCAGAGTAACGGCACAGACGGCAAATGATATGTTTGGTCAGGCGTTAACA
>CAZYOT010000059.1:0-4419 GCA_964649305.1 uncultured Bdellovibrionales bacterium | reverse complement strand
TCAAAGCCTTCTTTTTCATAAATAGGAATACCAAAAGCCTCTACCATCTCCTTGATAATCGGAATCTGACTATAGAGATCATCGGGAGCGGCTTCACGGTGAGACTTGTACTCCTCATAGAGGTCATCACGAAAAGTTCCTCCCGGTAGATCAAAAGTGGCAATGATGTTCTCTGGATTAAACTTCTCAATCACAGAGAAGAGTGTCAAAGCAAACCCATACACAGCATGCACTGTCTCACCGGTCTTAGTAGTCAGTGGTGGCAAGCCATGGTAAGCACGATGCAAAATAGCGTTGCCATCGAGTAATATGACTGATTTTGGCTTGTTTTTCATATTTTTAGTATACTCGTTGGCTCTATAAAAACAAAATTATTGTATTTGTATCTCTCTTTCTGACTCTCCTTTTTGGATTAAAGTAATATGTATTCTTTTTTCTGGTAGCAATCCCGTTATGCGCTCTGGCCACTCAAGAATAACTAAGCCTTGTGGGTCACTGCACCACTCCTCAAAACCTAAATGTTCTATGTCTTTGTCCTCTATCCGGTAGGCATCCACATGATAGATCCTCTTAATACCTGTGTCTGTAGGCTCTGGAAGGATGTATTCTTTCATAATCACAAACGTAGGGCTGGTATAAGGTCCTTCGGCACCTAGACCTTCGAGGATACCCTGAGTGAGTGTGGTCTTCCCTGCTCCAAGATCTCCCGAGAGACAAAGTGTGATACCAGGAACAAGCTTTGCCGCTAGCTGTAGCCCAAAATCCCTAGTTTCTTGATCATTATTGGTAGTGTATGTTTGTTGCATGCTTTTATCCTAGCCTGGACAAGGCTATTTGGCGAGAACTTTGGCTTTTTCCCTTGACGCAAGGCTTTTTCCTTGCTATTTTTGATTATTCACCTAAACCCATTATCCCTGCCATGTCCCTCAATCTTGCCCAACAATTTGAAGAACTCCTCCAAAAAGCTACTCATCCGCTGATTATTGTCACTCCTCACGCATCGCTGGATGCTGTCTCTACGGCAGTGGCTCTCGCTCTTTTTTTTGAAAGTGTAGGCAAAAAGGCCACTTTAGCTGGAGACACTTTGCCTCATGATCTAGAAAGCCTTACTATTCTTCCAAAACCAGAAAATATCCGCGAATCCATTACCGCTTCTCGTGACTTTGTCTTAGCTTTTAATACTGAGTACAACAATATCGTCAGCATCAAATCAGAGCGACTTCCAAAAGAATTTCGCATTTATCTCACTCCTGAAAAAGGTACTATCGATCCGCGCGACTTCTCATTTATCCCGGCTCAGTTTATCTTCGATTTGGCCATTGTCCTAGGTGCTCATGACAAAGAACACTGTGGCAAAATCTACGAAAATGACCCGGATATTTTCTTTGAAATGCCTGTAGTCAATATCGACAATCAGCCAGCCAACGATAACTTTGGTCAATTCAATGCTATCGATCTCAAAGCTTCTTCTTTGGCTGAGATAGTCGCTGATCTTTTCTTGGCATCTAAGGCTGGGGCCCTTCCTGACGTCATGGCCCTTCCGCTGCTCACTGGTATTATTGCGGCTACTGATAGCTTTCAAAAAAAGAACACTACTCCAAAATCCCTCCAACTTGCCTCTGTCCTCATGCAGATGGGCGCCGATCAGCAGCGTATCATACGTTCACTCTACAAGACCCAGCCGCTTCACCTGATCAAACTCTGGGGCAAAGCTATGGCACAAATCAAGTCGGCTCCTAAGCTCGACCTTGTCTGGTCACTGATCACCACCGAGGATATAGTCCATGCTCGTGCAGAAGCAGATGATCTTCCGCTTATCCTGGAAAAAATTAAAGCCAACTCATCTCAGGCCAAATTCTTTGCTCTTCTTTCTCCAGAAAACTCTACTACTGTCCGTATCCTCATCAAGAGCGTATCCAGGGAAGCTCTTGATGTACTTGTCCAGCACATTCCTGATAGCACGCTCCTTGGGGATACTCTGACATTTCTTCTTCTGGCCGGCAGCCTTGAAGAAGCTGAACAACTCTTGTTTGAAAAATTAGAAGTAGCCCTTCTTTAAGACTTGCTGGTTTGTCGTCTCTCTAGTCCCGCGCTACAATAGAGAAAAACAAACTCCTATGCCCGGTGGGACAACTTCAACCAAGGTTTTAAGGTTTGTTAGTCTGAGTTGGTTCTAAAATAAATAAAAAATAACCCTACTACAAAAAATATTTTGCAAAAAATGTTGAAGTAGTACTACCGGGTATGGTCAAAGTAGTAAAACGCTCTTCACCCAATGACATCCAGAATGATGAAGCTGTTGATTTTCTTGAAAAAATTGACGTTTCTTCACGTGAGAGTGAAGTAGAGAGAATGGCTCACAGAAAAGGTCTTCCGTATATTGATCTTTCTCTTTTTCCTGTCGATGGTGACCATGTCCGTTCTTTTCCAGAGGATATTGCCAAACAAACGAATTCTGTACTTTTTCAAAAAGAACGCGGGCTGTATCGCATAGGTCTTACACAAAGCGATGATGCTATTAAAGAAAAGATTCTTGCCTATGCCAAGGAGCATGGACAAGAAGTAAAATTTTATTTTATCTCCCTCGCCTCTCTTGAGCACGCCTGGCAAGAATACGCTAAAAAACCTTTTATTGAACACTTAGATCAGATGAAGGTCAGCCTTTCCAAAGAAGAGCTGGCCACTTTTGGTAAGGAATTCGATGATCTCCTGTCTCTCAAAAACAACATCGCTAACCTTCCTACCACCAAAGTCCTTGAACTGATCTTGGCAGGTGCCAATCATCTCCGCACCAGTGATGTGCACATAGAGCCAGAAGCTGGTGAAGTACGCCTGCGCTATCGTATTGATGGGCTCCTCGAAGATATTGCTCATATCCCAACTGAGATCTATCACCTCACACTTTCGCGTATCAAGATGCTTGCCAAAATGAAGCTCAATACTTCTTCTAAAGCACAGGATGGAAGTTTCTTTATCATGAAAGATACTGAGCGCATGGATATCCGTGTCAGCATTATCCCGAGTAATCAAGGCGAGACCATTAACATGCGTCTCCTCAATAGCGCGGAAGCTGATGTACCTCTAGAAACCCTTGGCCTTCGCGGTGAGGCTCTTCTGGAAATAAAGCGTCAGATCAAAAAACCTCACGGCATGATAGTCAATACTGGGCCAACTGGTTCCGGTAAGACAACTACTCTTTACAGCCTTATTCGTGAAATCAATGATCCTTCTGTCAAAATTATCACTGTAGAAGATCCGATAGAATATATCCTCCCTGGAGTAGTCCAGACGGCTATCAATGACGGTGAGTCTTACAGTTTTGGTCAAGCCCTCCGCGCGATCGTACGTCAGGATCCAGATGTTATCTTGGTTGGTGAAATTCGTGATGAAGAAACGGCAGAGGTAGCCATCAACGCTGCGCTCACTGGTCACCTGGTCTTTACCACCCTCCACACCAATGACGCTCCCGCTTCGATTGTCCGTCTTGGAGAACTTGGTATTAAAGGCAGTCTCATAGGAAGTGCGGTCAATATTTTCATTGGTCAGCGTCTTGTCCGTGTCCTCTGTCTTAAGTGTCGCGAAGCCTACACTCCAGCGCCTAAGACCATAGCTGCGCTTGAAAAAATTCTTACTACCATTCCAGCCACCACTGGCATTCATATTCCAGAAACTATCACTACTCTCTACAAGCCAGTTGGCTGTGCCGAGTGTCATTTCTCTGGCTACCGTGGCCGTCAAGGAATCTTTGAAGTCTTCCCGGTCACTGATGCTATTGCCAAAATTATTGATAACTTCGCCACTGAAAATGAAATTCGTGAAGCTGCTATCAAGGAAGGAATGCTTACCATGAATCAAGATGGTATCCTCAAAGTCGTCGAGGGTATCACCACTTTCCAAGAAGTCTGGCGCACCACCGGTAGAGATGAAGCACTTGAAGATCTTTACGATGACATTTTGAGTGACCCTTCCCTCAAAGAAGAAACTCCTTCTGCTCAAGAATAATCAAAATAAAAACCTCCTATAATTCAGGAGGTTTTTGAAACATTCATTTTATACTGCAGACAAATCCTCAAGCATAGGAGCCCAAGGAAAGGACAGGTGTCGAGGAATAGCAGAGCCGAAACCCCCCTACCCAGATCTTGGCAACAAGTCCCGATTTTGAGGACAAAAGATAGAAGTCCCCAAATTGCCTACAGATAAAAAAGAACGTTTTGAAACTTCTCAACTCTTTTCAAGTTGAAAAAGTATCTTAGCAGAATTTGGAATTCCTGTCAAGTCCTGATATACTATACTCGTGTATTTCCCTGATTTTTCTTTTATTCAAGCCTTAGATTACCATTATGCTTACTACCGCCCCTCAAGAACTTGAAGAGCAAAACCTTGATAATACTCTCCGTCCACAGACATTTTCTGAGTATA
>CAZYOT010000058.1:0-4590 GCA_964649305.1 uncultured Bdellovibrionales bacterium | reverse complement strand
CCCAGATGCGCTTGTACACATTGGTAGCCTGATCATAGTCATACTCAGCAGCGAATGGTCCAGCAAAAGCCACACGGAGATGTCCGCCCTTAGCACGACTCTCAAGCGGTGCTTCAGCCTGGTGCTTGTATCCTACAAACTTATTTTCCATGCTGTACCCAAACTCTTTGGCACAAGCTACAAACTTAGCTGGCTCGCCATAGCCGCTGTCTACTCCTCGGTCCATCCCTTCCTTGCGGAAACATGGGTTATCGCTACAAGCATTGGCTGACTTGCCAGCGTCTCCATTACAGTTGATGTTTTCAATTTCGCCACGATCCAAAATACCCTTAGCAAGACCGGTTGGATCAGACTCTGAGTGTGATTCTGAACGACCCCATGAGACAAAGACAGCTCCAAGTCCCTTAGCCAGACTGATAAAGTCGTGACGAGCACTACGCATTGAACCTACTTCTTTTGGAGTGTTACAGATATAGACTCCCATAAGGCGAGTAATAGAGGCGGTAATCACCGGCATTTCAATCACCATATCAGCCTCACTAAATCCAGCTGCTGGACGAGCTGCCACATCACCAGGCTGCATGACTGCAATAGCGCGACGATTCCAGTTCTCACACGGAAGACCTGAGACCGGGCTGACATTGCCATCATTGAGTGGCACTATTTTGGTTTCTGATTGATTTTTGTTATTAAGAGACAGTGGCATAGTGCTACTCTTCTTGAAAAGGAAAAATCCTCCAAGTGCAACTACTACCACTGCTACAGCAATAATAATTTTTTGCTTATTTGTCATATGAGATATACCTCAAAAAAATGAATTAATGTTGGCAAGTTGTACAGTAGAAAACACTGCGCTGTGCCATCTTGGCTCTTTTGATTATTGTACCACATTTCTTGCAGGGCTCGTCTGTTCTTCTATAGACATATAATGCCTTCTTAAACTTACCTGGGCGACCCTCAAGATCACGAAAGTCTCCATCCGTCGTCCCATGCAATCGTACCGCTTCACGTAAGACTTTTTTGATAGCCTGGAGCAATACTTGAGATTCCACTTTGGTAATTTTGATAATTTTTCGTGTTGGTAGGATACCTGCGAGATACAAAGCCTCGCTCCGATAAATGTTTCCTATTCCTGCGATAAGATTTTGCTCAAGGAGCACTGGTCCTATAGCTTTGGTTTTCCGGGTACCAAGGATCGTCCGAAACATTTCTTCTGTGAGACGTGGTGACAAGGCATCGATACCAAGTGCCTGGATAGCTGGTAGCGTCTCAACCTCACCCTTCTTAAGAAGTGCCAACCAACCAAACTTACGCATATCCGAAAATTCTAGTGTTGTCTTATCAGAAAAAGTAAAGATGTGATGGATATAGCCATTCACTCTATCTTCCGTAAAAATAGGGTCGTCTTTAGTCTTCGGTGTCTTATAGAGAAAGTGTCCTGTCATTTTAAGATGCACCACTATGGCATACTCACTATCGAGATTCATCACGATATGTTTCCCAATGCGTCTCACGCTTTCTATCTTGGCACCTACAATACCCTCTCTAAATACTTTTACACCAGGCATCACCTTCTTCGGCCAACCACTCCAAAAACCGGCGATCTTTTTACCAACTACTTTTTGGCCTAACTGAGTGACAACCGTCTGAACTTCCGGTAATTCTGGCATATTTTTACTTTAGTATAGGTATATCCTATACTTAACATAAGATTAATACGTACACAATTTATGGGAAAAGAACAACCGCTTTTTTTTACAAGAAGAACTGACGATAAAAATGAGCCTACCATCAAGAATCTTGAAGATGAGCCTCTTCTGCCTATGGAGGAAATAATCCCAGAGAAGCAGGAGGAGCTCCCTTTACCTGAGCCACCAGAGAGACATGATGGTGAAATTGCGAACTATGTCCATGAACATAACTTTGAGGTGCTTTTTGGTGGTGCCAAAGATCAACTGATTTCTGTATTAGAAACAGTGAAGGGAGATCCTAAAGCAGTAGAACTTATCCATGAAACACTCTCTTCTATTTTTCGTTATGTAGAAACTATCTACACCATGGAAACCCGCACAAAAATTCTTGGCTTTCGTCTTGAGGGTGATGCCTTTAAAGAACAAGTTTCTCGTCTTGATAGCTCTAGAAAAAAAGCTCACGATGTCCTTATAGGAAATCTAAATGCTACCACACGTTACCTTAATGAAAATTTTCAGGGACAAGTTCCCGAAACCGGTATCTATAACGGAGATAAGTTGCATCTCGTAAACCAGGTACGTCATGCTATTGGAGACTGGGCGATCGAAGTTGAGCATGAGATACTTCTCGATCGAGCAAGATAAAAAAACGGGTCCATGGCCCGTTTTAAATTTCTCCCCAGTTTTTACCCACGCTTACTTCAACTGTCAGGGGCACGCTAATAGTATACACAGCCTCCAAGACTTCTTTGAGTTTAGCGGCAAAGATTTCTGCTTTTTCTTCTCTAACGTCAAAAATAAGCTCATCGTGCACCTGAAGCACCGGATAGACTTCACCTTCACCAAACTCTTTTACGAGGTCCATGGTCTTAAGCATCGCAAGCTTCACAATATCAGCCTCCAATCCCTCAATAGGCATATTAACTGCCATACGCTCTCCGGCTTTCATCACTTGATTATTGGTACTCTGGATTTCTGGGACATGGCGGCGGCGACCAAGTTCTGTCTCTACGTAGCCAGTTTCTTTGGCAGTCTTCAAGGCCCCATCAATATACGTGCGCACACCAGAAAATGTCTTGAAGTAGGTATCGATAAACTCCTTGGCCTCTGCCTGGGTGATACCAGCCGCCTGAGCTAAGCCAAAAGCGCCCATGCCATACATGATACCAAAGTTAAACACTTTGGCCTGACGACGCATATCATACGTCACTTCTTCTGGCTGGACTTTATATACAGTTGCTGCGGTAATAGTATGCACATCTTCATTTTTCCTGTACGACTCAAGAAGGGCTTTATCCTGACTCAGGTGCGCCATAATACGAAGCTCTATCTGAGAGTAATCAGCGCCTACAAGCAGGTAGCCCGGAGTAGCTTCAAAGGCTCGACGGATTTCATCGCTCCATTCGCTACGAGCTGGAATGTTTTGGAGGTTGGGATTAATAGAAGAAAGCCTGCCTGTTGCAGCAATGGTTTGCTGATAGGTGGTATGGAGTCGTGAGTCGCTGTCTGTAAGAGTCGGCAACGCATCAAGATACGTAGACTTGAGCTTGAAGAGTTCTCGGTAAGATTCAATTTTAGCCGCAATAGGATATTCTGATAATTTAGCTAGTTCACTTGAAGCAGTAGAGATACCTGTTTTGTTTTTCTTGATAAAATCAGTTGGGATTTTGAGATCCACAAATAACACTTCTGCCAACTGCTTCGGCGAGTTGATATTAAACTCTCTGCCAGCGAGCATATGAATTTGCTTGGCTAGCTCTTCTATAGCCGTACTCAAACGCGCTGACATATCTGCAAAACTCACTTGATTGAGAATAATACCGCGTTTCTCCATGACATACAGTACTGGTATCAAGGGCATCTCGATTTCCTCAAAAACCGTGCGGATACTTCTAGTTGTATCTTGATTGACACTCACTTCGGTAAGCTTGGTATTAAGATGTTGCCAAAGATCCATCACGAGCTTACTCTGATTTTCTACACTTTCATGAAGTACTGCTTCACCAGCGCCCACAAGCGTACCGTCCGTAGAAATCTCTACCATATAGAGAGCGAGGGTAATATCAAATGTGCCGTTAGTAATTTCTATGCTGTGCTTACCAAGAGCATGCATAGCACGCTTCAGGTCATACCAGCCTGTTTGGATAGCTGTATCTGTAAGGAGCCTCTTAAGTGCTGCTTCCGTCTCATCATTTATTTCCACTCTCATCAAATCACCCTTTTCAGTACACATTTCTAGCGCCACCAGGTTTGAACCAAACAAAGAATCTGCACTGGTCTCAATTTCACAAGCCAATTTTCCTCCAGTAATATCTTGCAAGATCTGAGCTTCCTCGGCTGTCTTGATATTCTTTATCTTGGTTTTCTTACTTGTCTTCTTTGTTTCTGCTTCATGACTGATAGCAATCTCTCCTGGGAGACGCTTAAGCAGACTGTAGAATTCATACTCGCGAAGAAAGGCTTCGGCTCGAGGACGATCATAGTCATCTATCTTCATCGCTTCCTCATCAAGCTCTACCTCTACATCTGTCTTGATAGTACCCAAGATTCGCGAAAGAAACGCTTGATCTTTATCTCGCTCCAAGTTCTCCAAAAGCTTCCCTTTGAAATCCTCAAGGTGAGCGTAGATACCCTCGAGATTGCCGTACTTCTGTATCATGGTGGTAGCAGTCTTCTGACCCACACCTTTCACGCCTGGAATATTATCTGAGCTGTCCCCTGCTAGACCTTTATACTCAATCAACTGTGATGGAAGAAATCCATACTTAGCCTCTACCTCAGCTGGACCGTAGAGCACTGTATCCTTGATACTCTTACGCATGGTAAATACTTTCACTTGTTCATCCACAAGCTGAAGGGTATCCGTATCACCAGTCACGATAATCACATCATACCCTTT
>CAZYOT010000057.1:0-4795 GCA_964649305.1 uncultured Bdellovibrionales bacterium | reverse complement strand
CAAGAGTTTTGACAGATTTTTAGGGTTGGTTGGAGAGTGACTGAGATTGAGTCTGAAGCAGAGATGCCTTGTGAGTTGGTACAGGTTAAGGTGTAGAGGGAAGCTGCGGTGGCTTGGATGTTGTCATTTCCTCCGGTAGTGAATTTACTCCCTGCCCAGCTGTTACCTGTTCCAGTACAAGTTACTGCGTATGGAATATTACCCCAGGTAATATTGAGGTTTCCATCTCTATTGATAGTGATAGGTCCATCAGAACCATTGATTTTAAGATCTACGACTGGAGCTGGTTCGAGGTATGGGGCGTTACAGGTAGCATTTGCACCTCCTCCACTTCCTGTACAATTCCATGTGTATGGTCCTGGAGCTACTCCTGGTGTGACTGGTGTTGGAGTGCCTGAAAAACAAAGACCGATAGTTGGAGGATTAGTAGTTGGGAAGGTATTGGCAGCTCCACAGACTCCATTGACTATGGTTTGGATATTGATAGTTAGAGGCGTACTCCATCCACTCGTTCCTCCTTTGTTATCTTGAGTGAGAGCTTTAAGTGTATATGAACCTGCTGTAGCCCATTGGTGATTAGTAGTTACTAATGTGTTAGAGGCTACGTAAGCTGTCCATTCATCTACTGAACCATTGTTATCCCAGTCGATACCATAACGTATGGTATCTCCATCTGGATCAGTGGCTTGAGTATTGAAAGGATAGTTGGTATTGGTAGAGCCTGAGGTTGGACCGGTGAGGGAGGGTGCAGCGGGAGGGTTGTTTGAATTTATAGCCTGAAGTTGATGGTCAATAGACATATCAGGCACATTCATCGTGTACTCATAACGTGGATCTGTCATACAGACATTGGAGCTACCACCCTGGCTTGGTAGGCTAAAGGTACAAGAAGCTCCTTGAACTGCAGCATCGTGCATCGGCCTTCCAGTAGCATTACACCCTTGTTCGACCCAATCATCCTTCGGATCAAGCTGCCCTCTTTTAAAAACTGAGAGATAGTAGTACCCCTGGGTATTAGGATAGGTAATCCGTGAATCAATAGTTCCTGGAGATGTCACTGTACAATTGAAACGACTTGCGTCACAACTCAGCCCTGCTGATCCAGAATGAGAAATTGTCGGTGTGCTTGGCTTTACATGCAAAGCTCCAAAAATATCCATTGACATTCCTCTTATAAATACATCTGTATCAAGATAATCCGCTGCACTACAGGATGCGGGAGCTCCATTAGCCCATCTACCATTCGGTGTATCAGCCGAATAGCCATTTCCTACCCAGCTAATATCTGTATTTGCATCTCCTCGCGGACGAAATGAAATTGAATCTCCCACATTGACATTGGCTCTTCCAAGGCTATCGTCAACTATAAGACCCGTGGTGTTGTTGAAAATAGATGAGGCATGCTCAATAGTAACACTTGCATTTCCCAAGCTTCCGTATGCACCGTACATACCATCTCTTAGTATCCACCTATCAGGATCTGGGTCAGTACATCTTCCAACACAAATACCGTCTTTCCATTTTGTAGCTGCGATGAGACTAGGAGAGTTTTCTCCCCAACTCACACTCTTCCCCTCTACTACTCCTGGCAGCAAGAAGATTCCTCCGAGCATCAAAGCAAAGAGTGTTGCTTTGATAGCTTTGTGTGTAGTGTGTGACATAGGTTTACTTAAAGCGATTGTTTCTCTTTTGCTCTTTCATCTTGTGGATGAGGATAGCTAAGATAGCGATGAGAGAAAGGAATGAGAGGAGGATAATAGCGATACTCTTAATACTCTTAGCTCCATCTCCGAAGAGTGATCCGATTGGACTACACATATCCTTGTCTATGACACTACAGTCATAGGGAATGGTTACCTCTTCTACTACTTCATTGTTTCTTTGGAGTGTGGCTGTGAGGAAAACCTTGTCATAGCTCTTTTCTGGAGTGAAATCATCTTTAAAGCCACCCATAGGTCCCGTGATGTCTCCTTCGTACTTGTACTCATGGATGATGTTTTGCTTATCGTCTCTTAGAGTCAGGGTCAAGATGTTGCCTGGTACTTTTGGAAGGTTGGTTGAATGAGCACAAGCAAAGAGAGAGTTTTGTTCTCCTTTTTTGATAGGAAACTTGGTAAGTGATGGGAAGTTGATTCTGGTTTCTTCTACTCCGTCACGGACAAAGCGAATACCTTGGATACTCTTACCGTACTGATCTTTGGTAGTAGCGATAACGTAAGAAACAGAAGTGTTTTTTGGACTGACGGTGTATGAGAGGTCTTTGCTTTCATTGGCTCCGATCTCTACCAATTCATACTTCTTGTTTTTCAGATTCTCCTTTCTCATAGCATCCCAGGTGTATTCTTCCCAGGTAAGCTGTACGACTTGGCTTTGAGCTGTTGGATTGACTACTACTGCTTTGATGTCTACTTTTTCATCTTTTTTGAAATGGAGAGGGTAGGCTGCAAAGTGATGGTCTTGTCCATTTAGGGTAGTTTTGGTTTTATCAAGGTAAACACCCTTTTCTTGGCTATTAACTTTGAACTGGACTGAATTACCGATGACATCATCAGTGAAAGAAAGACCACTTAGGTTGTATCTGCCTTCTGTGTTAAAGAAGGTGGCGAGGTAGTATTCTCCTCCTCTAGCATTCTCTGGGACATGCCAAGAGAAAGCTACTTCTTTTTCTCCTTTGGCTGGAAGATTCCAGGTTCCTTCTACCTGAAACTGATCAACTACTTGGTTACCATCCCCTTCTTTGAAAGTGTTTTCGTCTCTGAGGAAGATTTTTACAAAAAGAGTCCCGTTGACGACTGGATAGTCATTATCGTTCTTAATCTTGCCCTTAAAGTTAATGTTGGCTCCTGGGACTGTTTCTGCCAGGTCTGTTTCTAGGTTTGACTGCACACTACCGAAGCGGTAGTAGTCAAAACAAGAGACATTGCCACTTGGATCTACTGACTCGAGTACTGGACCTGGTACTTCAGAGACTTCTTGTGCCAAGAGAGGAGCTGGCAAAAAGAGAGTCAAAAGAAAGAGACTACTTAAGAGACGCTTCATATATTTACGATAGTTATTTATTTGTTTTTAATTGTTTAAAGTATACCATAAAAAAACCATCCTTGGGGATGGTTTTATATGAGTTGCTTATAATTCTTGGCCCAATACAATACTGGCTTGTAATATCCTTCCCAACAAGTTCCAAGATAACTACATGTTGCCCTTTTCAAAGCGCTCGTATCTCCATTGGTTACTCCTGGAGTCTGCTTCAACTTCAAAGCCATAGCCGTCACCCCATCAGTAAGGTTCCATGGACTTGGAGGATTATTGCCAGTCACTGATGCTACGCGAGATTTATATCCAAGCCAGGTGTCCGGCATAAACTGTGCCACACCCATTGCTCCACCAGTACCTGCATAACCACTTGGATTGCAAGAGACTTTTTGTTTTTTGTAATCAAGATCCAATTCGTCAGTAATAGTTTTAAAAGTCTTACGCCTCGTCAAAAAAGTATTCCAAGCTCGCGTCGAAAGTTTCCCTTTTTTGTAATTAGCCTCTGCTCCACTCTCTACTTGAGCATAGGTACAGCCACCGACGTTCTTTCCTAAGTTTGTCTCTACCTTTAGCATGCCATAGAGAAATCCTTTCGGTACTCCTGTCTTACCACTGGCAAAACTAATAGCCTCTTTGATATTAGAAGCGCTATAGGACTTACCGGTCAACACTTGCAAATCTCCCTGAAGTTCATTCAGTTCACTTTGGAGTTTACTGACTACTGTCGCCTGATCCTCTAGATCCTCTGCGACTTCATTTTTCTCTAAAACAAGCCCTTGCTTTTGCTTGTTCTGAACACTCAGAAGTGTCTCATGGTCATCTTTACGTTCTTCGAGAGAAACTTTTTCATTCGCTATTTGTTCTTTGGCCTCACTCATCTCTCCAATCAACTGTTGAATTTTCTCTTGCGTACTAAAAAGATTGTCATTGGTATCGAGCACCTTAGTCACATCATCTTCTCCAAGCATAACCTCTACAAGAGGGAGATTATTTGAATAATAAAGCTCTTGAAGAAGTGAGCGAAGCAAGTGTCTATCAAGAATAGCTTGCTGTTCTAGATTTTGAATTTCTTGTTCCTTAGACTGAATAGATGACTCAGCTTCTTGTACCAAGCGAGATACTCTTGCGATAGAGGCCTGTGTAGCACTGAGCGTACTCGAGATATTGGCCAAATCACTTTGGAGAAGGTTTTTCTTCTTTTCTTCTTTTGCAAGCTTGTCTTCTATCTTATTGATATCATCTTTGATATCATCTTTTTCTTCATCAGTAATGACCACCTCATCAGCCAAGGCCTTTGGTGTAGCCCAAAAAAGACTCACTCCTGCTAGTTGACCTCCTATAAAAAGAGTAAGAGCTAATTGCTGTAATGATCTTTGTTTGAATAGCATAGTTTATTCATTATATCACAATAAAAGCTCTTCTTTAAACACAAAAACCCCAGATCACTCTGGGGTTTTCTTTGGATACTTTTATACTTTTAAGGAGCCACTTCCTTAAAGTTGTAATCACAGGTCTTGCGTCCATTACAGGTCTGGGTAGCTCCACAATTATCAGTCACTGTGAAGGTGTCTTTTTGACAGAGAGATTGACTTCTTGGGTCTCTCTGACAAGCACCTGAGTCTGTACAGCTGACACTAACAGTTCTAGAGACTGTGTTACCACTGTAAGAAGCTTGGATGGATTCTGTGCCTGAAGTACTAGCGGTCAGGACTTTTGGAGTAGAACCTGAGAGATTGACTGTACTGTTACCTCCTTCACTCCA
>CAZYOT010000056.1:0-4868 GCA_964649305.1 uncultured Bdellovibrionales bacterium | reverse complement strand
GAGATCTTATTGAGAGTGAAGGATAATTAAACCATTGGTTGCTTGGACGGTAATAAGCGAACCGTCCTTGAGAAGAGAGGTAGCATTTTTTACTCCTATACAGCAGGGTTTTTCTAGCTCTCGGCAGACTACGGCAGCGTGACTTAGAATCCCGCCCTCCTCTGTGATAACTGCAGAAGCTCTATACATAGCTTCGATCAAATCAAAGTCGGTCCCAATGGCTACCATTATATCGCCATTATTTACCTTTAGAGCGTCGGCTTTTGTGAGGATGATTCTACATGTTCCAGTACTAGCTCCTTTAGATGCGCATAATCCATTGAGCTGAGTGAGGTTTGTATCGGGGTCAGCTTTTTTGAAGGGGATCTCTGAAAAAATCTTCAAAGACTCTTCTCTTGAGAGAATAATTCCGTTTAGCTTGCGTTTTTCTATCTCATTTTCAGGTACTTTTTTTGAGTTTTGGATCAAATCAATAATTTCAATAAGAAGATAAAAATCAAGATTTTCTCTTAGTTCAAATTTTCTCCTTGCGATTTCGTCTAAGATATTAAATCTGTATTTCATACTTTGTCCAAGCAAGGCCTTGTTTCTATCTCTAAATATGCCACCTTCTACTAACAATGGTATGAGAATGTCTAGTTTTTTATTATTCAATTTTCTTAGTGTTCTTCGTGATTCTGATGATAAGAGTTTGGGGAGTATCTTTCTTTGCGGATTACTAGGAAGGATGTCTTGATTTTGGAATTCTTTCCAAAATTGCTCAACGGTTTTCGGAGACTCACCATAGGCAGAATATAGGTACTGATATTTTAAGGCATGTTTGAGAATATCCTTTTTGGCAGATTTTTCACTATAAAGAGATAGATTTTTGAGAAATCTCCATTTGGTTGTTATTTTATTGAAACTTTGTCTTTCTTTTTGTGATTCTGTAGGTATCTCCGTATTTACGAGCCTTGTAAAGGTTTCTTTTTTTAACTCTTCAGAAGGAATAATTTCTTTCAGGATTCGTTGGATAGCAATATTGAGACCATGCTCTACTTGAACAAAGTTGAGTACATAGAGCTCTCCAAGAATGAGAGATTGAAAATTAGTGAGTAGTAATGCTAATTCTGTATCAGAAAGAGAGACGAGCCTTTGATTCTTGAGGTACTCTATGAAGTGGTGATAGGCTTCTCGTTTTCGTCCGTAGAGATCATGAACTCCCTTGAGAGTGATTGTATCAAGGTTGTAGAATTGCTCGCTTACTAATTCACCGAGACGTTCCCATTCATGAAGCGGTGCATATGAGTTTAATATGCCGTCTTTCCATACGGTAACGGTATGTCTAAATCTATAAGCATTAATTTTTGGATCGTATCTGTTGTAGAGGTCATGAATGAACTCAGCGCCCAGTAAATGATTTACATTACGCATGTTGATTCTTTTCCAATCTGACGAGTGGTAAAAATCTTGGTAATTTTCTAGCATAAGGAGGGTTGCAAACTTGACATAATATAAATATCTATACTATAGTACCTTCTTGTTCTTGAGGCAATCTAAGCAGTTCCTTGGTATCTAGGTTATGGAGAGAATTATGGAAAAGCTTTCAACAAAAGAAATTTCGGAGGCTTTTGCCCCGAAGCAGAGAAAACTCCTAGTACTTCCAAAAGATTTAGGGGTACTCAGAATGGAGGAGGTTGATTCCCTGGGTTGGGTTGATATAGGTACCAACCGAGGATTCATAGTCTGCAAATATAAGGGCACCCTTCGTGGATTGGTTCTCCTGAGGAATAATATTTCTCATGAGGGCTCTCGCAGACGCGCTGGAATGTGTAATTTGTGCAAAACTATTCATACTGGCCAGGGGATTAGGATGTTTGTTACGCAGGATCTCAAGGATCCTCGTCGGAGAATAGGAGACTACTATTGTGATGATTTGAAGTGTAACTTGCGAGCACAAAAGCTTATTCCATTACCCCCTAATCAGATGCAAGAAACTTTAGGGATTGATGAGCGAGCAGTTCGTTATCTCGAGGGGCTGGACAGGCTTTTCGAGCGTTGCTACGGATAAGTATTGCTAGAAAAATAGAACTAGCTTTCTCTGCTTCGTAGAGAGTGGTGGGGTTGTAGCGAAAAGCTGCAACCCCATTTTTTTAACGTCAAATTTTTCAAATGGTTACATTAATTAATATTCCGTACGTTATTTAAGATGCTTTTGGGGTAATATTGATACTTACAAGTGCAAAATGGCCTCCAGGTAGAGAAAATTAAAGAGTACTATACAGAGAGTTTTGAACTCAAAGATATCGAGACCAACCTTATAGTCCGAGGTACTCGATTTCCAGTGAAGAATATTTATTAGCAAATTAAAAGAAAACCCACAGAGCTGTGGGTTTTTTGTTAAAGTTTTTTTAAGATGAAATTGAAAACGTGCCAGTGTTGCTTGTTGCCGATAGCTTCGGTGCCGTTTTGCTCAAGCTCATAGCACTGGAGGACCTCATAGCCTTCAAAGAGTTTCTTGAGGGCGCGTTTGCTAAAGAAAACCATCTGAGTGTCTTTGGTATTCCAACCATCACGATTGCCAAAAAGTTGCCCGGAGAAGATGCCGCCCTTTTTGAGGGAGGCACGGATACTGTCCCAAGTAAGAGGAAATTGTTTGGGCCCAAGAAAGGGGAGAATAAACTGAGCGCTGACAAAATCAAACTGACGTTTAGGAAAGTGGTAGTCTTGTACGGCGATGTTTTGAAATTGGAAATTCTCGGACGTGAGTTGCTGAGCGCGTCTTAGCCAGGTGGTGGAATGGTCGATGGAGACTACCTTCTTAAAACCTTCAGTGAGGAGGTATTTGGCATCGTAGAGAGCGCCTGATCCAAGGTCGAGGCACGAGCCGCGTTTTTTAGTGTAGTGAAGGCTCTCAATAAGGAGAGTGTTAGGTGCACGGTGGGCTCTTTTTTGGTATATGAATGTTGATTTTGACATAGGAAGTACAGTATAGCAGAAAATGAGGAAGATGTCTTTGGTGGAAAGATAACTCAGAAAATATGGCTTATATTTGATAACCCTTGTTCTATTGACTTTTGTCAAAAAAAGGTGTATAATAGCAAGTTACGGTCAATATTCCGTAATTACAGAACTTTCACATTCGAGGAGAAATCGCATGACCTATTCGCTTCGCAGTATCGTGGCGAAGGTCACGGTTCTCAGGCAGGGTATTGGGGAGGTATGGCATGCCTACCTGGATATCGACGAGGAAGACACCAAAGAAGAGAAAGTGGAAAAGGTAGAGGATGTTGTTTCGGCATCGCTCTCATACTTTATTCACGACTATTGGATGGCTATCGCTTTTGCAGCGTTGGTGGTGGGCATGAACGCCTTCCACTTTGCCATCTGGCAGACCTTCCTGGCTGGTTGGGCGTATGATATTGTCTGCGCTCTGTACTTCATCGTCCTGGCTCACCGCACCGGTAAGGATTTGACCCTGGGTTCCAACACGAGGCGTTCCCTCGATGTGCTCAGGGCTAAAAGTCGGCCAGCATGGCTTCTGGTCCTCTCGGGTATATTCTCCAAGGCTTCGGTCTGGGATGGTCCTGAGAGAGTGGTGATGATATTCCGTAAGGAAATCAACACTTGGTGGCGAGTGGGAATGATCGTGTTTCTGCTAGCTGCCTTTCAGGCGGCCTTCTGGCAGGCGCTCTGGACGTGGGGCTATGAGACGGTAGACGGGGATGCAGATCCTCTCTACATGATCATGGCTGCTCTGGCCTGGTATGTGCTGGCGGTCAAACGCTACTTCAGTCATTCCGGCTGGGGTGAGACTCCCTAAAACTAAGTGAAAGGGCGCGCTATCTGGAACACCAGACGGCGCGCTTTTTCTTTTTTTCTCTTGAAATATAGAGTATACTAGAGGCAAACAAAAACTCTATGCGTAATTACTCAGGAATTCTAACTTTTGGTTTGGTAGCTCTCTTTGCGGTCTCTTTGGGTTTTAGTTTTTATAAGTTTTACATTGTACGTGACTACATTGTCTATGGACACACAGAGTGTGATCCTAGCATAAATAGGTGTTTTGTTTCTGAGTGTGATCCAGAAAACGGTGAGTGCTCTGGTAATCCCGAGGAGGATACTGAGTATTATGTCCTGATAGAAAAGAATGCGTCGCAAATAGCTGTTTGTGATCCTCATACTGAAGAGTGTGAAGCTCTGAGCTGTAAACCTGATGAAGTTGGCTGCAAGGTGTATTTTTGCGATGAGGAGAGTGCTAAGAAAGAGGAGGTAGAGTGTAGTAACCCAGAGGACTTCCAGGAAGAAGAGGAAGAGGGAATGGAAGGAGAGGAGTCTGAAGCGGGAGAGATAGAGGGTGAGGAAAGTGAGGAGGAAAGTGAACCGGCTGCTATAGAGAGTGGCAATCCAGGGCTTACCGAAGATCCACTAGAAATTCCAAAGGAAAGCCAAAAAATACCATCTTTGTCCAAAGATAAAGCACTCGAATAAGACTCTTGACAAAAAATAAGATAAGTAGTATTATACACAGTTACATCTTATTATTCTAGAGAATTCCTGGCTATGCGTATATTACTCGTTTCTGATGACTTTTCGGCAGCCGACTTGCTGTATCGCCTCAAAAAAGAGGGTCATCAGGTAATGGCCTACATCAAAGACCCTGATGCAGCGCGTGCCTATAGTGGCATCATCACTAAGGTGAAGACTTGGCGTAAATATCTTTCCTGGGTAGGGAAGGACGGACTTATTGTGTTTGATGGGACTGGTTATGGGAAGACTCAAGATACCCTTCGTAAACAAGGATATAGTGTAGTGGGTGGAAGTGAAGCCGGAGATCACTGCGAAGATGACCGTACGTATGGTCAGAAGGTTTTTTGGATTTGTGGTAT
>CAZYOT010000055.1:2863-4872 GCA_964649305.1 uncultured Bdellovibrionales bacterium | reverse complement strand
CAACAGTAGATGACTTTATCGGCAAGAAGGCACCACATAAGCAGAGTGGTTTGGAGAAGTTTTTCAACGACATTAAAGATATTTTTCTCAATATTATTCCAGCCCTGATGGGTTCGGAGCTGCACTTTAGCGGAGGGCATGAAGAAGAAAAGAAAGAGTTTGACGAGCAAAAGATTACCTATGGTCAGAAAGAAGTTATCAAAGCACTCGAAGAAAACCTTGGTAAGATGATGTTTCGTACCAAAGTGCGCTACGTCTATGTGGGACGTCGTGAGGGCTTTGATAAGCCTACCTGTATCTCAGGTTTTATTGGTGGCATCAAGCAGTTCAATGATCAAAACCTCAATAGCTTTAAACCAAATAATGATACCAAAACCAAGGCTGAGTTTATCTTTGCCGAACCGCGTCTACGTTATATGCAACGTCGTATCTTCCGTCGCTATATTGACAGAGACCCGCAGCCATACGATGTGCGTTTCCTCTTGAGTACTGAAGAACTCGCCACACTGTTTCATATTCCAGATATGTCTGTGACCGCCCCAAATCTCAATCGGGTAGTGGCTAAGCGTGGTGGAGCTCCGACTAATTTACCTATTTAATTTTCTCTCATGGGACACATACCAGAAAACGAAATTACTTTTTTTGCCAAGACCAACTTCCGTAACCAGGATGTGGCTTTTGGTATTAAGACAGATGACCGTCGCCGTCATATGTATGTGATTGGAAAGACGGGTATGGGCAAGACTAACCTTTTGGAAAACCTAGCCATCCAAGATATCCAAAAAGGACATGGTATCGCTTTTATCGATCCTCATGGTGACACGGCTGAGAAGTTGATCAAGGCTATTCCGAGTAACCGTATCAATGATGTTATCTACTTCAACCCAGCTGATCAGGCTTATCCAATTGCCTTCAATGTGATGGAGTCAGTGGATCCAGAGTTTCGTCACTTGGTGGCTTCTGGACTAGTAGGCGTGTTTAAGAAAATTTGGGCAGATTCATGGGGACCACGCTTGGAGTATATTCTCCGTAACGCTATCTTGGGACTTCTTGAGTCACCAGGGACAACACTGCTTGGAGTGACCCGTATCTTGGTAGACAAGTCTTACCGTGAGCGTATTGTGGAAAAAATTACTGACCCAGTGGTCAAGAGTTTTTGGGTGGATGAATTTACTCAGTGGAATGAACGTACGTTGGCTGAAGTTATTTCACCGATACAAAACAAAGTAGGACAGTTCCTCTCTAACTCTCTTGTGCGTAACATTGTGGGTCAGCCAAACTCTACGTTTGATGTGCGTGAAGCCATGGATCAGCGGAAGATTATCATCTTAAACCTTTCCAAGGGTCGCCTCGGAGAAGACAATAGCGCTCTTCTTGGAGCCATGATGATTACTAAGATTCAGTTGGCCGCCATGGGACGTGTAGATATTCCAGAAGATACTCGTGCTGACTTTTACTTGTATGTGGATGAGTTTCAGAACTTTGCTACAGAATCTTTTGCCAACATCTTGTCTGAAGCTCGTAAGTATCACTTGAACCTGATTCTGGCCAACCAGTATGTCACCCAGATTGACGAGAAGGTGCGTGACGCTATTTTTGGTAACGCTGGAAGTATTATTTCTTTCCGTGTCGGTGCCACTGATGCAGAATTTCTTGAGAAAGAATTTGAACCGGTATTTATCGCCAACGATATTGTGAACCTGCCGAAGTTTCAGATCTACCTCAAGCTTATGATTGATGGTATTGCGGGGGACGCTTTTAGTGCCACTACTTTGCCACCAATTGCCCTCACTGATGCTGGGAACGAAGAAAAGATTATCCGCCTTTCTCGTGAGCGCTATGCTGGTAGTAAGGCAGAAGTGGAGGATAAGATTCGTCGCTGGAGTGGACTTTTGACCGAAGAAGAAAAGCAGGCTTTGTATAAGAATATTGCCGAGAAGGGACCAGTCAAGAGCGAGCGTTTGCCAGAGAGTGCTCCAGCTCCTGTGAGAAAACCAGCACCTCAAGCA
>CAZYOT010000055.1:0-2763 GCA_964649305.1 uncultured Bdellovibrionales bacterium | reverse complement strand
CAGAGACTGAAGAGAAAGTGATGTATGACACCAAGTGCGCTACGTGTGATATTGATATCCAGGTGCCTTTCAAGCCAGATGGCAATCGTCCAACTTTCTGTAAGGATTGTCTTCGTGATTATCAGCGAGCCACTGCCAAGGTGCGTCTTGAGATTGAGCGCAAGAACAATCCTCAGCCTGAGGCTAAGCCAGCTCCTGCCAATAATAGAGCATATCCATCAAAGGGAGAGCGCCATGTCTATGCTTCAAAGGATAGGCCGATGGCACTTTCACAGACACGCACTGTTGCCCCTAAGAAATTCAAAGGCGGACTACGTCAAAAACCCCAGGTCAATCTCGAAGAGCTTCGCTCACTGATTGATGCTACTCGAGATGGAGGAACAGATGAGTAGATAATTCTATCCCAGATTTATTTTCTGGCTACCTAGAAATTCCCAGCCCCCTGCAAAAGCTATGCTTTAGCATTGCGGGCAGGGTGAATTTTCTTACCTGAAGCTCAATTTTTGAGCTTTGCTCGAACCATGCAATTGAACTCCAAAGCCGCGCTCAAAAAAACTATCTTTATACCTGTCATCATCAAACTAAGCGGAAGTCTTATTTTTTTTCTGGACCGCTATTTCCAAAACGAGCATGGACTGTGAGCTTGTCGAACAGGAGTGTTGGAAATAAAGAGTATTTTTCTCGCTGTGAAAAAACGTGTCTGGAAAGAAGAATGAGACTGTAGCAGTATGAATTTTTCATTAAAATAGGAGTATTCTTCCAAAAAAGAGGGATATTTGCTATAATTTCCTCATATGAGCTTTAGAAAAATGCACAAAAAAGCCTATGCCTTCTGGGTCGTTTCATCGGCCTTGGTGGTTTTGTCTATGGTGCTGTTTTTGTTGGCCCCGTTCTTTTTGTACTAGTAGAGTATGCAGTCTCAAAAATGGATGACGCGAATATTTCTCTTGTTCGCTCTCGGAGTCACCGCTTGGGCCGGTTTTGTCTCATGGGGTCAGCTGGAGAGACACAAACGTATTACGGATGAAGTAAGTGCTCTTGAGCGGCAAGCCAAAGATATCGCCTCGGAAAATCAGACCCTCGAAGAACGCATCACCTATTTTTCTACCAGAGAATTTCGTGAGCAAGAAGCCAGAGAGAAGTTGGGGCTCAAGAAGCCAGAGGAGACTGTGGTAGCTATCAAAGAATCAGCCGGACAGGAAAATGTCACAACGCCTAACACGAATAGTAATCCGTCAGCAGAAATAGAAGACGAAAAGCCAAATATTCAAAAATGGTGGACACTCTTTTTTAGCAAAAATTAAAATAGTCTATGAAACTTATAGAAAGCATCAAACAATTTATCCAACCGAAAGGAGAATCAGAGGATAGTCAATCTTTGTCGCGTGTGCGTTTCTTTTTTTCTGGCGTGGTAATTATTTTTGTAGTGGCTGTGTGTCTGAGCTTGGTGTGGGTATATGCTGCGCCAGGATTATTTGGTGAAAAGGGTGTAGCGATTCGTCAGCATCTTCCATACCCACTGGTCTATATTGCTCCCGGGAGAGTGATTACGTACCAGGATTTTAACGAAAACACGAGAGCTATCAAGCAGTTTTACCAAAATCAGGACTTCTCACAACTCGGCTTGCGCGTGGACTTTACTACCGAAGAGGGCCAGAAGCGTTTTATGGTACGTCAAAAAGAAGCACTCAATAAAATGATAGAAGATCAGGCTATTATCAAGATAGCTAAGGACAACGACATAGCTATCACCAAAGAAATGGCACATGATGGAGTGCGTCGTAGCTTGGATGAGTATGGCACGAGTGATCAGGTACAAAGCGACCTTAAGCGTCTGTATGGATGGGAGCTCTCAACTTTTGAGGACAAGATAGTGGCACCGAAGCTCTACCAAGAAAAATTGCAGGCTTTGTTTGAGCAAGAACAAAATCCAAAAGCAGAAGCCGAAAGTCAAATCAATAAAGCTAAAGATGCGTTGATCAAGGGGGCAAAGTTTGAAGACGTGGCTAAGCAGTATTCACAGGGTAATACCAAAGATAGTGGTGGAGATCTGGGCTGGTTTCAGGTCAGTGATTTGGCTCCAGAGTTACAAATTGCCGTGCCAAGCCAGACTGTAGGAGCACCAAGCGCCATCGTAGAAAGCGAAATGGGCTTTCATATTATTTTGGTAGAGGAGGTCAAAAAAGAAGACGGCAAGGATCTCTATCGCTTGAAACAAATATTCACCAAGAAAAAATTATTTGTAGATTGGCTAGCAGACAAGATGAAGGCTATGCATGTTTTTGTGCTCTCACCTGATTATCGCTGGAATCAGGATGAAGCACGTATAGAATTTAAAAGTGAATCAATGCGCATGTACGAGGATGAGCTCTACAAGAACGCAGAAGGTGACGCTCTATTCCTCTTTTAAATCCTAACTATCCGAAGGTATGTCAGAAGAAAACACAAATAATGCAGTAGTGACCGAAGAAAACACAACAGAATCAGCCCAAGTGGCCATGGTCAAAAAAGATTGTCATTGTCACAGGAAGTCTGGGCGAGGAGTGTTTATCCAAATGATTCTCGCAGGACTGATTGGAGGGGGATTGATGTTTGGCTTGGTTAATCATTTTGCGGCTACTACACAAACAGCTACCACAGATACCAAGAACAGTGGCACTATGGCTGTAGATGAGACTCCAGTAGTGGAGGATGATACACTGGTACGTTTGGTAGAAAAGCGTAGTCCAGGTGTAGTGAGTATCGTGATTTCCAAGGAGGTGG
>CAZYOT010000054.1:0-4916 GCA_964649305.1 uncultured Bdellovibrionales bacterium | reverse complement strand
GCGTAATCCAGATATGACTGCCTCATCTCATCAGTCAGTGAACGACCTTCAATTTTTCCTCCGTTGTATATTTCGTCAGACATAGTGTGAATAACTTACGTTTCTTACTTGTGTTTATTACTGTTTCGCTTTTCCTTCTTCTTTGATTTCCAAAGGATTGCCACTCTCTTCTGAAGTACTGTTTTTGATTTGAAGCGGTAAGTCCTTATTCAGAAGGCCCTGAAGCGACTTGGCGTCATTTTGCATGTTGGTCTCTGGTAAGACTATTTTTGTCTTTGTTATCTCCGTCACACTCTCCTTTAAAGAAAAAAGCCAAATGACGACGATAAAAAACATCGCTATAGAAAGACAGAGGAAAAGATACCGCATACGCACCGGCTCAGGCTGTTGGCGAATAAACTCGATTTTTTTCTCCAATCTTGTAAGCATATTCTTAAGCTCCTCTCTCAAGGAAAATCACTTCTGCTTTTTTATCTTCCAAATCCTTCTTCTTGAAGGTTAACTTGGCCTGAGTGGTATTCTGATCAATACCCATTGCTTCACAAAAGGCCTTTTTGGTACCTATCTTATCAATAGTGAGTCCATTCATAGCATAGTGCATAGGAATAACAATCTTAGGCTCTATTTTGTGAATAAGATCCACTGCAGCCTCTATAGAAAGAGTATCTACACCCCCGATTGGCAAGAAAAGAACATCTATTTGGGAAAGTTTATCAAACATCTCTGGTGACGGAGCGTGTCCGAGCGCTCCCAAAAAGACTACGTGGATATCCTCTGTATCAAAGGTAAAAAAGGTATTTTGTCCTCTTTTAGAACCAGAAACATCATCCCTATAGCTCAAAAAACCTTGGAAGGGAATATTGAGTGCAGAGTACTCTCCTGGAATATCCAAACAAACAGTACTGTTTTTAAAATCCTCAGCTATAGCCTTTTGATGGCTTAATAGAAGGATATTTGGGACACCCTGTGGTGAACGCAGTCCAGCTCCTTTTGGCAAGGGATCTGTCCACAAAATCACGTCCTCTGTCGCTCTCCCTCCTGGTTTTGTGGTTATTTTAAAGCAAAAATCACCGTAATACTGAATGACCATACCATAACAAAAAATTGTTTACTGGGGTAGTTTAGCACAAAAATACCCTAAGTGTCCACGTAAAAATACTTATTTTTGCCTTAAAATAGCTTCTATAGGGGCCAATCCCCTCAACTACTCTTGCCAAAAATGAGAAATGAGGTTATTCTATGGAGGCTTTAGGTGATATCTTTTCTGAGAAAATCCCTAATAGTGACTCATTTAATTTCAGTTTTAAGAACAACTGAATAAAGAAATGCTTTAATTTCTTTTTTAAGCCCTCTTTAGAGAAGCTTACTTTTATTGAGTCGCCATCTTTTGGGGACTTTTTTTGAAAAAATTTCTTCATTCTGGCCATTTCTCTCTAATTATTAACTCTCACAAACACTATGCAAACAACAGATATTCAATCTCCGATGGGACTGCTTCTTGAAAAGCACCTCCTCGAAATTCCAGAAATTGGCGATGTCGTCATGGGAACAGTTATTCATGTGGCCTCATCTTTTGCTCTTATAGATCTTGGTGCTCTTGGTACCGGTATTGTCCTTGGTAAGGAAATGCGTGATGGCCTTGGTGCTGAAGGAAAGCTCAAACTTGGCACGCAGGTCAGTGCTACTTTGATGGACTTTGAAAATGAGGATGGCTATATCGAACTTTCTATCCGTGAAGCTTCCTATGAAAAGTCTTGGGAAGATATTGAAAACAAGCTCACTACCAGAGAGTCTGTTACTACCAAAATTACTGACGCCAACAAGGGCGGTCTGATGGTAGAAATCAATGGTATTGCTGGATTCCTTCCTGTTTCACAGCTCGCCAGCGAACACTACCCTCGTGTAGAAGATGGTGACAAGAACAAAATTCTTGATCTGCTCAAAAAGCTAACTGGCCAAGAAGTAGTGGTACGTATCCTGGATGCAGATCGTGAAAGCGAGAAGCTTATCGTGAGCGAAAAGGCTGCTCAAAGTGAGAAGGAACGAGAGCTTATTAATCTCTTCCAGATTGGTGATATCGTAGAAGGTGAAGTCAGTGGTGTGGTTGATTTTGGTGCTTTTGTAAAGTTTGCTCCAAAAACTGATGCTCAAGGCAAAACTTCTCATGAAAAACTTGAGGGTCTGGTGCACATCTCAGAACTAGCATGGCAACTTATTGATGATCCTCGCGAAATGATTAAAACTGGTGACGTTGTCCAAGCTAAAATTATCGGGATTGAAGAAACGCGTATTTCTCTCTCTATGAAGGCGCTCAAAGAGGATCCTTGGACAAGTGTTGACCAAAAATATAAGATTGGTGATATCGTAGAAGGTAAGGTAGATAAGATTAATCATTTTGGAGCTTTTGTATACCTCGATGAAGATATCCATGGACTTGCTCATGTTAGTGAATTCCAGGAAGTATATCCAAGTCGTAAGATTGAGGAAGTCTTCCAAGAAGGTCAATCATACAGTTGGAAAATCCTTTCCATTGAGGCTAAGACTCATCGTATGGGACTCCTCCCGGTCAAAGAAGGCTCACAAAAAGAAGCCACTGAAGCTGCTGCTTAAAACAAAAGACATCCTGGTTTATCCAGGATGTTTTCTTAAACAAACCTCTTTATGAAAAATGTTTTTGTTATTTCTGGGCCATCAGGATCAGGTCAAGACAGTATCATTGAGGCTCTTGCCAAAGAGCTTCCTCTTAGACGGGTTATCACTACCACTACCCGGACTGTCCGTGATGGAGAATCTGAGGGTCATCCATACCACTTCATATCCAAAGCCACCTTTGCTCAAATGCGTGAGGCTAATCTTTTCGTAGAGAGCGCTCAGACCTACAATGGCGAGTGGTATGGAGTCACCAAGGAAGAGCTTGAGAAAGCCACTGCTGATGGTACTGTTGCTATCTGGAAGGTAGACTATAAGGGAGTCCAAAAAATCAAAAAACTTTTTCCTCATATAATCAGTTTTTTTATAGAAGTACCTAAGGAGGTACTTAAAAAAAGACTCGAGGCCAGGGATAATCCTTCGGAGGAGTATCTTGAAGCCCGTATGCGATACACCCAAGACTGGCAAGTGAATAAGCATCTCTATGACTACACGATCCAAAACCAAGATGGCGAGCTCCAAAAAGCCGTTATCACAATCAAAGACATCATCCAAAAAAACCTTGAGTAAAAACACTCGCATGAACCCTTTGGAGAAAAAGGTGCTCGATTTTGCGCACAAGGAACAGTTATGGGAAAAGGGTCAATCCCTCCTCCTGGCTATCTCTGGCGGACCAGACAGCGTATGCCTTTTTTTTACGATGCTAGCCCTCTCTCAAAGAGAGGATCTATCCCTAGGTATCGCTCATATTGATCATGGGACTCGAGGCAATAGTTCTTATAAAGATGCCTTGTTTGTGGAGAAACTTGCGACTACCCACAACCTCCCCTTCTACAAACATACTCTCCCAAAAACTACCTTAAATTATTCAGAAGTAGCTTATCGAAAAATTCGCTATGCTTTTTTTGAAAAACTCGCCCGTAGATATTCATTTGATCGAGTGGTCCTGGGTCATCATGCTGATGATCAAGTAGAAACCTTTCTCTTGCGCTTACTCCGTGGCTCCGGTCCAGAAGGACTTAAAAGTATGTCTTCTCAAAATGGCCTCTATATTCGCCCACTTCTTTTTCTTTGGAAAAAAGATATCCTTACTTACCTAAAAAAGAGTTCCCACTCTTACCGCACAGATCTAACCAACAAACAAAACATCTATCAGCGAAACAAAGTGCGCAACATACTGATTCCCTATTTAGAGAAAAACTATCAACCAAAACTCAGACCCCTTTTTCTCCAAACGATACACCTCATCCAAGAAAGCATCCCTCTTCAGATGACTACTCCTTCTATTGGGATTATTCACGAAGAGCATGCTCTTAGCTTTTCTCTTGAGAAATTCCTCACCCTGGAGCCTCGTGAGCAGTCTCACTTCATTCGTAAAGTCACGCTCCATTTCCTCTCTCAACCCATCTCTCAAAGGCTTTCTTTGGAAATACAAAAGACGCTTACCAGCAATAAGAACAAAGTCCAAACTATGACATTTCATGGCTTGAAACTAAGCAAAAAAGGTGCTACAGTGACCCTACAGAAAATTCTTTCTGATTAAATTCTTACACATACTATGGATAAATATATCAAAAATCTGACTCCGTACTTTTTCCTCTTTTTAGTTCTTTTTGGAGTAGTGATTCTCTATCAAGGACCCTCGCAAAAGGTAAAAGATGTCTCTCTTAATGAACTGGTGGCGCAAATCAATGATGGTAAGGTAGCCTCTATTACTGTTGAGCAAAATATGCTTGATATCGCACTCCAGGATAAAACCAAGGAAAGAGCTTCCAAAGAAAGTGAGGCTTCCCTCTCTGAAACCCTCACCAACTACGGTGTTGTGACTGAAAAACTTAATGCCGTCAATATCACCGTCAAAGAACCTTCTGGTTTTGCTTTTTGGGCTGCTACACTCCTCCCTTTTCTTCTCCCCTTCTTTCTGATTGCTCTCTTTCTCTGGTTTATGCTCAAACAAGCAGGTAAAGGTAACTCCCAAGCACTTTCTTTTGGTATGAGTAAGGCTCGTCTTCTCGATCCAGAAGACAAGAAAAAGCGCATTACCTTCAAAGACATTGCTGGATCAGTAGAAGCCAAAACAGAGCTTGAGGAAGTCGTGGATTTTCTCAAGCAGCCAAAGAAATTTCTTGATATGGGCGCCAAAATTCCTAAGGGTGTACTCCTTCTTGGTTCTCCTGGTACTGGTAAGACCCTCATGGCCAAAGCCGTAGCGGGTGAAGCAGGTGTACCTTTCTTCAATATTAGTGGTTCTGAATTTGTCGAAATGT
>CAZYOT010000053.1:0-4964 GCA_964649305.1 uncultured Bdellovibrionales bacterium | reverse complement strand
TTTTACAAAGGAGTGTTCGTAGATGCTGCCGATGGGTTCGAGGGTGTTGAATTCCTCTAGGCTTTGGAGGAAGCGCAGATAGTCGTAAGGGTCTTCGAAAATAGTCCGCTTGTCGGTACCGCGGTTGTAGACATGGTAGATTTCCTCATTGGCAAAAGGTATCTTTCTCATGATTAAATTGTACTCCTTGTTCAGAAGTGTTTTCAAGGGGTTTTACTTACTTAGAGACTCGGTCTCTAAGTAAGGTTATTCGGATTGGAAGCCGATGGGTTACTTGGGAGAGTCGGAAGGAGTCACGTTGCCGAATTGAGATTAGCACTTGGATTTAAGCAGGAAGATGAAAAGTATAGAAACCAATAATAACACCAAAAAATAAAATAATAGGACTGGCCATAAAAAGAGCTACATATTTCATAATCTCCCTTTTTGTTACATAGCCTTTTCTAAAAAATTTAATTGACTGCACTATAAGAGATATCGGAATAATAACAAGACTAATTGCAAAGGATACCATCATTACAGGACCACCCAGTAAAGACATGGCAGTCATATACAAGGCAAAAGGTAGGCCCAGTAAAAGAAACGGTATGGGGAGTAAAAATAATTTAGCTGAATAATGTTTTTCAATCACTAGTCCATTCTCAGTTAATGGAGAATCTGAAGATGCTGTTGTTGTACCGGAATGAGAAATATATAATTTTGTAAATGCATCGTGAAAGAATTCCTTATTTATATAATAAAAGATAAGATTAACTACCACGATAGTATGCATTATTAAATAAACCGTTAGATCCGATGTCGCAAAATAAAATGTCGGTTTACTGAGCCATATAAATATCACTATAAAAGCACAAATGATGAATAGTGTTTCAAAAAACTCTCTAGTTAATGCGCGTAAAAAAGTGATAGGGGTGTTATCGTCAGAATGTAGCGATACTCTGATGAGTTTCTGAAAGAGTGTTCCATGAAAAAATACACCCATTAAAGAGGTGTAGATAATATATAGAATAATTAGAAAGAGTGGAATCCAAAAAAGATAGCTTGCTGAGTATTTGTGCATACCCAATATAAGATCACCAATAATAAATCGAAAGAATAATACAAAAGTGCCAAATTCAATTAACTTAACTAAAATTTCTACAAATGAATTAGCACGCTCTCTTTCAGTTGATATTGTATCCATATGTATATATATATATATTTAATTATATCATGGAAAGCTATTCGGATTGGAAGCCGATGGGTGACTTGGGTTCTTCGGAGGGAGTGACGTTGCCGAATTGGGATTCGTAGCGGGAGAGGTTTTCTTGGAGGGCTTTGATGATGAGCTTCATCTGGCCGGGGCTCACGATGACTCGGCTCACGAGGTTGGCTACTGGCGGGAAAGTCGAAAGAAAGTCCATGACAAACTCCTCCTTGGTATGCATCACTTGCATAGCATTGGCATACTCCCCTTTCAGGATTTCATCAGTAGCTTTTATTTGGAGCTGATTCTTATTTTGTTCTTGTGACATATATTTTAGTTAGAATTTACGATTATATTGTCTAAACGCTGAAATAGTTTGGAATATTAGGTATGCTGCAAGTATCTTCCAAAGTAACCAAAGTCCTTGAATTAACGTTGAATATTTCACACAGGAAACCATTAATTCATCGTACGAAGCCTTAATAATCTCAATTGGACTGAGTATTTTGATATAAAGATTATTATTAAAAAACTGATTCCATGAAACATCAAAATTATTTAAGTGTGAAAATATGAGGTATACAAGCAAAGAGCCTAATATATAAAAAAAGAGAGGCCAAGTCCAACTCTGGCCAAAATTAGAAGTTATTTTTGAAAACAAAAGATTCCAATTCCAAAATTTAAGTATTAGATTAATTTTTTTTCCACCAGAGACAAGATCTAAATATGAAGTCATTTCTGCTGAATAGAATTTTCCCGCATTTATAGAATCTCCTTTGTTTGTAAAAAACGTTTTCATTTCACAAAAAAACTCACGTGCATGAGAAATATCAATTGAGTAATCCTTCGATTTCAGAGAATACCCATGATACTCTATTTTTTTTGGATTCCATGTTGTAGCGATTGATGAAAAGCTCTTAAAGGAGACTGATGAATTATTTGTAAATTCAATATTTGTTTTAGTGAAGTCACAACTCTCAACATTAATTTGCAGTTGACTCCCAGTAAATTTTATATAGGATGGATTTTTTAAATCCTTAAATTGAGTAGAAGCTCCACTTTGAGATAAAATAGTGATCCCTCTGCTAATAATATCCTTCATACCAAACCCATTACTGGCTGTATGAATGTGTTTTATTTGAACTTCATTATTTAGGGTAATTGAGAATGCACCATCACTTACTTGTAATTCTTTAACTGATCCACTTTTTACTTCCAAGTGTGTATCATTACCATTTAATAATGTTTCTGATGTGCATGTGACTTTATTTGCGCCAAGCCATAGAGAAGAATTACGTAATCTAACGTCTGTATTTGGATAGAATTCAGCTGTTAAACTACTATCAACATCTACTCTATAATTTCTTCCATTATAATGAAAACTATCAGGATTGAATCTACATTCTAAAAATAATAATCTTTCAAAGATAGGACCTATTCCCTGATTATTTATCAAGAAGTTAACGCCACATTTACTGAAAGTTAAATTACGCAGCAAAGCATGTGATGCAACTGAAAGTTCGTTTGCAAGCAGTGTCGAACCTGAAGTATTACGGACCTCCTGTCTATACGTGTTGTAGGCAGCTATATTTTCAATATGTATATTTTCTGGAAAAGTAATGATACTTCCAAGCTTAATATCTATTTCACAGTCTGAAATTTCTATATCAAATCTATTTTCAATTTGTGTTACTTTTAATGTCATATATTTCAAAAAGCGGGGCTAAAATGCCCCGCTTTTATATTACCCCTATTTAGTTGTTTCGTCTTTAGGAGTCTCTGTTTCCACTTCAGCCTCCTTTGGAGTCTCTTCGGTGCCAGTAGCCTGGTCACCAGCTGGAGCTCCCTGGGCCTCTTGTGAGGCTGCATAGAGCTTCTGGCCAATGGCTTGGGCCTTGGTAGAGAGGTCCTCTGTTGCTTTTTTGATGGCTTCGAGGTCGTCTCCGTTCTTGACTTTGTTGAGCTCTGTGATGGCGTCTTCGACCGGTTGCTTCTCCTCGGCGGTGAGCTTGTCACCAGCGTCTTTGATAGCCTTCTCAGTGGTGTATGAGAGGGTATCAGCCATATTGCGAGCCTCTATGAGTTCTTTCTTCTTCTTGTCTTCTTCGGCGTGGAGTTCAGCGTCTTTTTGCATACGCTCAATTTCTTCCTTAGAGAGACCGGTAGAAGCTTCGATACGGATAGACTGAGTCTTGTTGGTAGCTTTGTCCTTGGCAGTCACAGAAAGAATTCCTGAGGCATCGATGTCAAATGAGACTTCGATCTGAGGCACTCCTCGTGGAGCTGGTGGAATACCGTCTAAGATAAACCTTCCGAGAGACTTGTTATCCCCGGCCATCTCACGTTCTCCTTGGAGGACATGGATTTCTACTGATGGCTGGTTGTCGGCAGCGGTCGAGAAGACCTGGCTACGCTGGACCGGTACAGTGGTATTACGGTCGATGAGCGGAGTACGCACCCCTCCCATAGTCTCGATACCAAATGTCAGCGGAGTGACATCGAGAAGAAGTACGTCTTTGACACTTCCTTCGAGCACACCTCCCTGGATAGCGGCACCCATGGCCACTACTTCGTCTGGGTTGACTGAGATGTTTGGCTTCTTGCCAAAGAACTTCTCTACGGTTGATAACACAAGTGGCATACGAGTCATACCTCCCACGAGCACTACTTCGTTGATATCGCTGGCACTGAGCTTGGCGTCTGCGAGAGCCTTCTTCACAGGCTCGAGTGAGGCCTCTACGAGATCGTGTACGAGCTCTTCGAGCTTGGCGCGAGTGATCTTCATCACAAGGTGCTTAGGACCGGTAGCGTCTGAAGTGATAAACGGCTGATTGATTTCGGTATCCTGCGCAGTAGAAAGCTCAATCTTAGCTTTTTCGGCTGCTTCTTTGATACGCTGAAGTGCGAGGTTGTCATTTGAGAGATCGATACCTTCTTGCTTCTTGAATTCGTCGATGATGTAGTGCATGATGCGCTGGTCGAAGTCGTCTCCTCCGAGGTGAGTGTCACCGTTCGTTGACTTTACTTCTACGGTGTCTTCGGCCACTTCGAGGATAGAGATATCAAATGTTCCACCACCAAGGTCGTAGACAGCGATTTTCTCATCTTTCTTTTTGTTGAATCCATAGGCAAGCGCTGCAGCGGTAGGCTCGTTGATGATACGGCGGACATTGAGTCCGGCGATTTCACCCGCTTCCATAGTAGCCTTACGCTGTGAGTCGTCGAAGTAGGCAGGCACAGTGATCACGGCTTCGGTGATTTTCTCTCCGAGTTTCTCTTCGGCGTCGCTCTTTAGCTTGCTAAGAATCATGGCACTGATTTCCTGAGGAGTATACTCCTTGCCACCCATCACTACTTTGATACCTTCGCCAGCCTGTGCGATTTTGTACGGCATGGTACCCTGGTCCTTCTTGACTTCCTCATCACTGAAGTGACGTCCGATCAGACGCTTGATAGAGAAGAGGGTGTCACCTGAGTTGGTGACGGCTTGGCGCTTGGCGAGGAGTCCCACGAGGCGCTCATTGGTCTTGGACATAGCTACCATCGAAGGGGTGGTACGATTCCCCTCTTTGTTTTCGATGATAACCGGCTGTCCACCTTCTACTACTGCCATGGCAGAGTTGGTAGTACCGAGGTCAATTCCTAATATCTTGGCCATATAATTATTATTTACACTAATTACTTGAATAATGTTTTGGTTTTGAGTGAGTCTTACCCTCGCTCTTTAGAGAAAGCAGTCTCCTGCCTTCCCCTGTTGCGAGGCTATATACTAGCTCGC
>CAZYOT010000052.1:4557-5280 GCA_964649305.1 uncultured Bdellovibrionales bacterium | reverse complement strand
GGACTTTTGGAGTAGAACCTGAGAGATTGACTGTACTGTTACCTCCTTCACTCCAGGAAGCACTGGTAGTGACGTCTCCAGTAGCATTGGTACAGCCGACTGCGTCATTGTAGCAAGCGTAGAGATTCTTAGTGTCTCCTACATTCATACTGAAGCTTGCTGGTGGTTCAATGCTTGATGAACAAGAGTTTTGACAGATTTTGAGGGTAGGAATAAAGGTAACTGAGATTTGTTTGGTAGTAGTACCGCCTGGACCTGTGCATGAGAGAGTATACAGAGAAGGGGCAGTCGCTGGAAGATTATCACTCCCTCCAAGAATACTCTTACCACTATTCCAACCATTTCCTGTACCAGAGCAACTTGTAGCATTCATCACATTGTTCCAGATAAGATTGAGATTGTCACCACTTGGGATGAGAAGACTCCCATCCGCGATGGTGCTGTTAATCTGGAAGTTAAAACTCGGTGCAGGAGTAAGATAGGGCGCACTACAGGATACGCTACTCGTGGTGGTACAGGTCCAATTGTATGGTCCTGGAGCCACTCCTGGAGTGACAGCTGAGGGAGTACCTGAATTACAAAGACCTATAGTTGGAGGATTGGTTGCTGGGAAACCATCAGCAGCTCCACAGGCAGGCGCAGCTCCAATGTTGACAGTCACAGAGTCGCTCCCTGTGCCACCTGGTCCTGTACAAGTGATGGTGTAAGTGGAACTACCTGAAG
>CAZYOT010000052.1:0-4457 GCA_964649305.1 uncultured Bdellovibrionales bacterium | reverse complement strand
TGGTACCATTTGAGACAGAGAGAGGTCCATCGGAACCATTGATTTTGAGGTCTGGGATAGGCGCACCAATGATATTGACCGTCACAGAATCACTCCCTGTGCCACCTGGTCCTGTACAAGTGATGGTGTAAGTGGAACTACCTGAAGCTGGAAGATTATCATTGCCTCCTGTGGTGGCTTTACCACCATTCCAGTTGGTTCCAGTCCCTGAACAGCTTGTGGCATTAGCCACACTGCCCCAGGTGATGTTGAGGTTGGTACCATTTGAGACAGAGAGAGGTCCATCGGAACCATTGATTTTGAGGTCTGGAGCGGGAGGTGTAGGAGGAGTGGAGATAGTTATAGTAAGAGGGGTACTCCAAGCACTGTTGGCTCCTTGATCATCTTGGGCAAGAGCTTTCAATGTATAAGTACCAGGACTAGCCCATTGTCTAACAAAACCCTGACTGGTACCAGAAGATACGAAGCCTGAAGCTGGCATCCACTGATCGACACTGCCATTGTTATCCCAGTCCATACCATACTTTAGACCATCCCCATCTTGGTCGGTTGCCTGAGTTGTGAAAGTGTAGTTGGTATTGATGACTCCCGTGGTAGGACCAGTAAGGGTCGGGGCATTAGGCGCATGATTGCTCGCAGGCACAGTTAAGTTAAAGGTTATGGACTGCTGCGGAATATTTAATTGATACTTAGGGGTGGAATTGTAAGGATTCAGAGCCTTGCTGTATGAGCCATAGCAATTGCCACTAAAGGTGTAGCCGCACGTATCCCACTGAAGGACACTCCTATTGGCCATGGCTATTCGATTATCTGAAGAGAACCCACAAAAGATATCACCATTATACATGTAGTAAAACTTGCCGTAAGTTGCTGGAAAATTAACTGTGAAATTGAGCGTACCAGAGCCAGTTACTCTCCAGATAGTATTACTTTCTTGGACTACTGTAGCAGTACCACTCGGGACAACTTGAAAACTTGGAGGATGAACTGAGAGGGGCACATAGACATTTACCATCTGAGGTAACGTAACCATTTCATTACCACAAGTTCCTCCTGTAGCTACCTGTGTAGCTACTTGATCTCCTGCAATAGAATCATTTGGATAGGCAGCATTGCTTGTCCAGTGGCCATTCGGAGAATC
Source organism: uncultured Bdellovibrionales bacterium (assembly GCA_964649305.1). Lineage (GTDB taxonomy): Bacteria > Patescibacteriota > Minisyncoccia > Moranbacterales > UBA1568 > UBA1568. The sequence goes on along the minus strand of CAZYOT010000052.1, from coordinate 3,316 downwards.
TCCAGAATCTCCAGTACCATTCCAAGAAATTTGAGTGTTATCTAGAGGAATACTAAAACTTACTCTCGTACCCACCGGGATAACGTCTCCGTCATTCAGAGCTCCTCCTATATCAGCATTCGTAATGTTTGCAATATATGACACAGTAGCATTGGCATTGGGCTTAAGTCCGGGTCCCCAACCATAGTTCGCGGATGGGTTGGTATCCAGATCCACGTTCCATGACCAGACATAGTAAAGCTCTGGAATGTTGGTAGTACTCCAACTCACATTCTTCCCTTCCACTCCTCTCGGTATCAAAAAGAAACTTCCTAAGAGGATAAAAACATACACTATCCTAGAGATGGCTCTGCTGTTTTTCATAATGCCTTGTATTAATATATTCTTTTATTCTTTAGTGACTCGCATCACTTCTTCTAATGATGTCACACCTTGGATAATTTTCAAGAAGCCATCTTCCACCATCGTGCCCATACCGTTTTTCTTGGCTTGAGCGTCAATCATTTCTGTTGTCGTCCCCTCTTCAGTCACTAGCTTACGTACCTCGGTGTCCATCTCGAGAACTTCATAGATACCCTGACGTCCCCGGTACCCCTCTCCGCCACACTGATCACAGCCAGTAGCTTTGTATAGAGGCACATCTTCCCAGGTCTTGGCGTCCTTCAAATATTTCTTACCGCTTGGGTCTTTCTGAAGCCACTCCAAAATCTCATCTATATCATATGATTTGGACAACGAGTCAATTTCTTTTTTATCTAGCTTGTATTCTTTGCGACACTCTACACAGAGTCTACGCACCAAACGCTGAGCGATTACCACATTGACTGTAGAAGCAATCAGAAACGGCTCTGCACCCATATCGAGCATACGTGGTAATGTCGCAGCTGCTGAGTTGGTATGAAGAGTTGAGAGTACTAAGTGACCAGTCATAGCAGCGTGCATTGCAATTTCGAGCGTTTCTTGATCTCGAATTTCTCCCACCATAATAATGTCTGGATCCTGACGGAGTAACGAGCGGAGTGCCGCCGCAAAGGTCATGCCGATTTTTGGCTGCACCTGTGTCTGGTTGACTCGAGGCATACGATATTCTACTGGATCTTCTACGGTACTGACATTGACCTCAGGAGTATTCAAGATATCCATCACGGTATACAAAGTAGTCGTCTTACCAGAACCTGTCGGACCCGTCACCAAGATCATGCCGTTTGGCTTATTAATTTCTCTCTGTACTACTTCAAGGGCATGTGGGTGCAAGCCCATCTTTTCAAGCGTTAGTCCCTTAGAAGATTCATCGAGCAAACGCATCACAATTTTCTCACCATCAAATACCGGCAAGATACTAACACGAAAGGCAATCTTATACTCTTCTTTTTCTATCTTAAAACGGCCATCTTGGGGAAGGCGATGTTCATCGAGCTTGAGATTAGAAAGCACTTTGATACGAGCCACGATTCCCTGTGCCACATCTTTTGGAAGGGTCATCGCTTCATGCAGCACCCCATCAATACGATAACGCACATGCACTTCTTTTTCTTCTGGCTCTATATGAATATCAGAAGCAGACTCCAAAATAGCATGCTTGAGAAGTGTATCTACAATTCGAATAATAGGAAGACCAGCAGCTACTGCCTCAAGATTTTCTTCTTGTTCCTTGCTTTCGTCCTTGATATCGTCAGTCAAAATATCTCCAAACTCTGCTTTAAGACTACGCTCATACTGCTTGAGTGCTGTCTGGATACTCTCACGAGTAGTGAGACATGGTATGATACGGAGACCGGTCTTTTTCTTGATAAAATCAATAGTCTGCAAGTCCTCCGGATTGAGCATAGCCACTTTCAAATCACTTCCTGTTTTCTGAAAGGAGACTATATTGTACTTCTTGGCGATAAGCTCTGGTACTACCTGGAGCACCTCTATTGGCACCGCTTCCTTGGAAAGATCTACAAAAGGAATACCCAAGATATAGGCGTACATACGCTGAAGCTCAGCTTCTTTGACCAGTTTCTTCTCAAGCAAAAGAGTTCCTAAATCCTTCTCGGCTGATTTTGCCTCCTTAACTGCTTCCTCTACTTGCTCCTTGGGAAGAATACTAGAATCTATCAGGAACATTTTCAATTGTTCCATCTCTATACGCATAGTGTTTTTGTTTGTTTCACAAGACTTCTTTTTTTAGCCTCGTGAATTTTTTGATATTGATATTGATTTTATTATACCACATAAAAACCACCTCAGCGGTGGTTTTTATGAATTATTGTGACTCTATATTTTGAAAACAATCACATCACCATCCTGAACTATATAACTCTTACCTTCAAGACGAAGCGTACCCTTATCTCTCGCACTCGACCATGAACCAGCCTCAAGTAGCGCTTCCCATCCTATCACTTCCGCTCGGATAAATTTTTCCTCAAAATCTCCATGGATAGCTGCCCCTGCCTGTGGTCCGGTCGAGCCTACCTTGACGGTCCAGGCACGAGCCTCTTCTGGACCAGTGGTGAAATACGTCATAAGACCCAGAAGCTTATAGGCTTGTGATACTAAAGTAGGAATATGTGACTCCATGCCCATTTCAGCTGCTTCTTCATCCGTCATCTCAATCAATTCTTCTTCGATCTTAATATCAAGCTTCACATGCGGATACGCTTCGAGCTCTGGAGCGAGTGTCTCGGTAACGTCGGATACATTGAAGACAAACAAAACTGGCTTGACTGTAAGTAACTGCAATCCCTGTAAGACTTTAGCTTCCTTCTCATCAAGACTCTCCAAAAGTGTATTCGCCAGTTTATCTTCCGCCAAAACAGCGTCTACTTTTTCCAGTAAGGCAAGTTCTGCGATAGCCTCTTTGTTGCCTGAGCGTGCTTCTTTAATAGTCTTAACCTTACGCTTAGTGACCGTTTCCATATCAGCCAAGATAAGCTCGGTATGAATAATAGCGATATCATCAGTCGGCGCAACACGGTTATGGACATGAATAATATCAACATTCTGAAACACACGTACCACATGGACGATAGCATCTACCTCTCGAATATTATGAAGAAACTTATTCCCAAGTCCCTCTCCTTCGCTTGCTCCCTTTACTAGACCAGCAATATCTACAAATTCTACTACTGCCGGAATAACCTTCTTACTCCCAGAAAGTTTCGCTAATTTCTGCAAGCGCTCATCCTTTACCTCTACAATCCCCACGTTTGGTTCAATAGTGCAAAAAGGATAGTTGTTAATATCTACTGGTTTTCTGGTCAGAGCCTTAAAAAGGGTTGATTTCCCTACATTTGGAAGACCGACGATACCTACTTGTAATGCCATAAAAAAA
>CAZYOT010000051.1:0-5322 GCA_964649305.1 uncultured Bdellovibrionales bacterium | reverse complement strand
GAGGTTTTGACAAACTGGAGCCAGTCACGACTCGGTTTTTTCTTGTCTTTAACCGTGAGGATTTCTATCACTTGCGCATTTTGGATGTGGTAATCAAGAGGTACCATCTTACCATTGGCTTTGGCGCCAACGGCTCGACTACCGACTTCACTGTGAATTGCGTACGCAAAATCCACAGGAGTAGCTTCTTCAGGAAGCTCGATGATGTCTCCTTTGGGTGTAAAGGCAAAGATATGATTTTTGAAGAATTCAATCTTCAGACCCTCAAGAAATTCTTGATCATCCCGTCCTATCTCATGCTGCCAATCACGAAGCTGATTAACCCAAGCCAGTTCCTTCGGGGGACGTTTATCTTCGTCTTTGGACTTCTTTTTGCCAAAGAGATTGCGCCAACTAGGACGTTCCTTTTCCGTATACATCCAGTGAGCTGCGATGCCATACTCAGCTTCGTCATGCATTTTTTGAGTGCGGATCTGGACCTCTATGATACGTCCTTCGGGGCCAAAAATGGTGGTGTGAAGCGACTGATAGCCATTAGGCTTAGGTAGAGATATATAGTCCTTGATGCGGCCTACCATAGGACGATATTCACGATGGATGATACCGAGTGCTTCATAACAGTCAGCAATAGTGGGTACGATAATGCGAATAGCTAGAAGATCATAGATACGATTGATATCCATGTCATGCTTCTTGAGTTTCTGATAGAGACGATAGAGCCCTTTGGTGCGACCATGAATGTCAGTGACCTGAATCTTGGCCTCAGCTAACTGAGCTTTGAATAGATCAACAATAGTAGTGACATAGGTTTCGCCTTCATGTAGATAGGTTTGTTGAATGTTTTTGACCTCTCGATATTCATCTGGTTGCAGGTATTTGAAACAAGTATCTTCGAGCTCTACCTTGATTTCTCCAATACCAAGACGGTTGGCAATAGGAGCAAAAATATCCATGGTTTCTCTGGCGATGCGTTGTTGTTTGTCTAGAGGGAGGTGCTCCAGTGTACGCATGTTATGGAGACGATCTGCGAGCTTGATGATGACCACTCGGATATCCTGAGCCATGGCGAGAAACATCTTGCGTAGGTTTTCGAGGAAAAATTCTTCCTTTGATCCACGCAGTTTAATCTTGCCAAGCTTGGTGACACCATCTACAAGATAGGCTACTTCATCACCAAAAGTTGTGCCTACCTCTTCAAGGGTAATAGCAGTATCCTCAGGGACATCGTGGAGAAAGCCAGCCGCAATGGTTTTTTCATCCATACCAATTTCGGAGAGAATCTTGGCAACATGAAGAGAGTGAATAATGTAAGGCTCGCCAGATTTCCGAAGTTGGCCCTTGTGTGCATTATCAGCAAACTGAAAAACAGCAGAGAGAAATTTTTGGTCTTCACTGGAAAAAGGGGTAGGAGCCGCTTTGAAAATGTCTTCGAGAGTAGGTGTTTGCATAATCGTACACCTAGTATACCACGGGCCTATGTGAAATATATTTATCTTGAAACACTCAATAACATGGCTATAAAATATTGAGGACCAACCTCAATAATTTTGCTTTATAGAGCCAAAAAATAGTGATTATTTGACCCCGTTAGAAACAAGGGAAGTTGTATTGTGTAGGTTTTTCATTAAGAAAAGTTGTATCTTTGAAAGTTTTTAAACAAAAAAATGTGAGCTTTTTCTAACGGGGTTGACAAATGCAACTAAGTTGCATTATAGTCAGAGTATGAATACAGCCACCAAGTTAGCAGAACAGTTATGTGAAGAACAAGGTCTCCGGAAGACCAAGACTCGGCTTTTGCTGTTTACTCTTTTGTATGAAAGTGAATTGCCGTTGGCTATCCCAGAAATTCTCAAGCTGTTTGCGAAGCGCAGACAAGATGTAAACAAAACGACTCTCTATCGCGAAGTAGAAAATCTTTGTGCCCTTGAGGTGTTGCGAGCGGTCCATATTGCACCACGTAAGGTTTCTTATGAACTTGCCAATCACGAGCATCATCATCATTTTGTGTGCACGAACTGCGACTTTGTGGCGGATGTACAATTTCCTGAAGCAAGTATACAGAAAACAGAGCGCCTTCTACGAGAACAGGGTGTAGAGATTGCTCATCATGCCTTAGAGTTTTTTGGACTTTGTAAAACCTGCAACTAATCTATGTTTACTACATACCTCTATACATTTGTAGGAGTATCTATACTCTCTGTCAGGGAAGCCACATTACGTAAGTACATGTTTGTATTTATTAGCGTGGCAGTAGGAGCCCTCATGGGTGATGCCTTTATCCATCTTATTCCAGAAGCATTTGAAGAATCGACGAATAGTAATTTTACCAGCATTCTTATTATTGTCGGCATACTTTTCTTTTTTGTGCTGGAAAAATTTCTTCATTGGCATCATCATGGCGAGGATACAGAAGAGGAAATGCATATTCACCCAGTTGGCAAGCTCATTCTATTTTCAGATGGCGTCCATAACTTTTTGGATGGTATTATTATCGCTGCCAGTTTTATGGTGAGTATCCCGGTAGGTATAGCCACCACCCTGGCAGTCATTCTGCATGAGATTCCTCAAGAGGTGGGGGATTTTGCTGTCTTGATGCACTCTGGGTATAGTCGACTGCGAGCACTGTGGCTCAACTTTCTTTCTGCCCTTACCGCCCTATTGGGCGTGGTAGTATTTATTGTTTTTGGTCAGTTGGCAGAATCTCTCACGTACTATGCGTTGCCAGTAGCAGCTGGTGGCTTTATCTACATTGCCTTGTCTGATCTGATTCCGGAGTTACACAAGACCAAAGAAGCAAAACATTCTGGCTATCAACTGACCGCGGTGGTGTTCGGTGTACTCATGATGTACTTGTTGAAATTTCTAGAGTAAATGAGATTTGTTTTTTTTGTAAAAAAGGTCTAGTATAGAAAGTGAATTAAAAATAAAATATCAATATGCAACAACAAATACAATGGACTAAAATAAGTGTCCTAATAGTGGCTTTTGGAGCAATAATGCTCATTTTCTTTCAAATGGGCAAGAAGAGTGTCACGGAAGAAGTTCAGTTAGTACCTGTACCACAAGTAGAGGAATCAGCAGATACACCAAAATCGCTTCAGACTGTGACGTCATCAGAGTCAGTAAAGACTCAAACAGAAGTGATTTTATATGAGAATAAAATAGATGGCTATAGCCTCGAGTTTCCAAAAAGTTGGGAGGGTTATACTGTGCAAGATGGTTTTATTTATATCCCATCCGCGCCATACAAGCATCTTTTAGACTATGCGATGAATAAAATTCCTGTATTGGCAGTTGTTAAATTTTCAAAAACAGAAATTGATACTTTGAAACCAAAGTGTCAGAATGCGAGCAAACTATCATCTGATGAACAATATACGTGCAATTGGTTTCCGTTACCTGGGAAGCCTTATTTTCTAGGCATGAACAGTAAATATTACTTTAATTTTCGAGGAGCTGTCGGTGATGCAACTATTAATATTGATGACTTTCCTCTCACCAAAAAATCACCTGAATTAGAGAAGTTACAAGAAGAGACAAAGTCAGTAGTGAAATCTTTTAAATCCCTCTAGTCCAAAGAAAACCCCTCACTTAATGTGAGGGGTTTTAAAAAGAATACTCTATTTCTTTGGTTTGAGCTTATGTGGGTTGTGATTCGGGCAAGTCTTGTCTGAACAGCGTTCAGGGATTGTCTTCGTACCCACCCTGCCTACCAGCAAGCAGGCATTATGAAGTCTCTTTAGCTATTTTGTCTGGTCGATGATTAGGACATTCTTTTTTCGAACATCTTTCTGGTATTGTCTTTGTTCCTTCCATCATAAGCGAGTTACAGAGTGGGCAGATATTACCAGTTGGTTTACTCTTGATGGCATTTTTGCAGCCTGGGTAGTTGGTACAGCTATAGAAAACCCCAAAACGTCCGCGACGTTCTGACATCTCACCATCTTTACACATTGGACATTTGACTCCAGTGGTTGGTTGACTGCTTGCATCTCGCTTGATGTACTTACACTTCGGATAGTTGTTGCAAGAGACAAAGCGTCCATAGCGCCCATCTCGTTCTACGAGCTTACCGTCCTTGCAATCAGGACAAGCCTCACCAATTTCTTTGGGTCCTTCTAGTTCTTCGCCATCGATAGTACGTGCCCCAGTACACTCTGGAAATTTGGCACAAGAGAGGAACTTACCTGAGCGTGCGAGCTTGACTATCATTTTGCCTTGGCAAACAGGGCAGAGGATATCTTCAGGTGCATCACCCATGTTGGTCATTTTATCGAGCATGTCTTTTGCTTTTACTTCTTTGGTGAAAGGAGTGTAAAAATCTTTGAGGGTCTTGGTGTAGTCTCGCTTACCTTCGGCAATTTCGTCGAGCTTGTTTTCCATGTCAGCCGTAAACGTATCTGAGACAAAGTCTTGGAAGTGGAGAGAAAGGAAATCATCTACGACTTCACCAGTCTCAGTTGGCTGAAGAGCCTTGCCATCCTTGATGACATAGCCACGATCTACAATGGTCTTGATAATAGAGGCGTAGGTGCTTGGTCGTCCGATACCACGCTTTTCGAGCTCTTTTACGAGACCAGCTTCTGAATAGCGGTTAGGCGGGAGGGCTTCCTTGGCGTCAGAGATAAGTTCTTGGAGCTTGAGTGCCTCACCAGCGGTAAGCTTGGGAAGTTCTACATCCTCGCTTCGAGCATGAGTATCAAGGGCAAGCCAGCCAAGGAAAAGGAGGTGAGAGCCAGTCACGCTAAAATCCGGAAAGCCGACCTCTCCAATATTAGCTATGATCTTGGTGCGCAGCACTTTGGCGTCAGCCATTTGAGAAGCGACCGTACGGATTCGAATCAGTTGATAGAGACGCTTTTCTTCTTCAGTGACACCTGCCGTCTTTTTGCCGGCATCGGTAGGGCGGATAGCTTCGTGAGCTTCCTGAGCATTTTTGCTCTTGGTTTTGAACTCTCTTGGCATGACAAAATCTTTGCCAAATTCTTTTTCAATAGTCTTGTGGATAGTCGCTACTGCTTCTTTACTTAGAGTAGTGCTATCAGTACGCATGTAGGTGATGAAACCTTTTTCGTAGAGCTTTTGAGCAATACGCATGGTGCGACTCGGCGAAAAGCCAAGACGTGAACTCGCTGCTTGCTGCAGGGTAGAAGTAGTAAAGGGAGCTTTTGGACGCTTACTCACTTCCGTGGCTTTGATATCAGTGATAGACCAAGTACCTTTTTGGCCACGTGCCAAAATATCTTTGACTCGAGCCTCATCTCGAGGCTCTTCGTTGGCACTCAGCTCAAGAATGTCTTTGTGTGTAGTTTCGAGAGTGGC
>CAZYOT010000050.1:0-5401 GCA_964649305.1 uncultured Bdellovibrionales bacterium | reverse complement strand
GCCAAAAAGGTGAGGCAGCGTTGCCAGTGGCAGATACGATAAAACCACCAAGCAGCGGTCCAATGATAAAGCCAATACCCACCGCTACTCCGATGAGACCGAAGTTACGAGCGCGAAATTCTGGCGCAGTGATATCAGCGATACTGGCCTGAGCGATAGAGAAGTTGCCTCCAGCGATACCAGCGATGATACGACTGATGAAGAGGATGAGGAGTGAGCCGCTCTCAATTCCAAAGCCAAAGAGTAGTTGAGAGAGTGCCAGGATCCCTACTCCTACAGTCAGAAGTTTCTTCCGACCATAGACATCAGAAAGCTCACCGAGAAGCGGAGCAGAGATAAACTGCATGAGACCAAAGAGAGCTGTGAGAAGCCCTGCCATAGTGTACTGAGCACTCTTGGAGTAGCCAGAGAGCATGAAGGCAGGAGAGGAAGGATCGGTGAAGATAATTGGCAGAATCGGGATGAGCATCCCAATTCCTATCATATCCAAAAGAATGGTCGCAAACAGGACCGGAAAAACGCGCTTTGACATAGCAAGGTTTACTTAAACGACTGAAAGTAGAGGTAAATAAGACTCACCAGAAAGAAACTCGTGGCTACGGGAATGAGCCAGAACAAAAGTGGTCTCATACGGTAAGAGAAATAATTACTCTTATAGTATAGCATTTTATCAGTCATAGTGGGGTGGTATAATAAAAGCATGAAGAAATACTCACTCATGATTGTGCTGGTAGTGGTCCTGGTGGGAGCAGGGTGGTATTTGGGTTGGGGGAAAAAGACTGAGACAGTGGTGCCGCCCAAAATAGCTACTCCTACTCCTGAGGAACAAAACCAGAAGACGGAAGAAATACTTACAGGTATGTATGCCGGGAAGTTTGAGAAAAATAATGCAGAAACAGTGGTGACTCTGGTGCTTGGTGCCGACAAGACAGCCACACTGACCACTGCACCTGCACTGACAGAAAAAGGAGACTGGAAGCTGGGAGAGGAAAACAGAATAGAAGTCACTGTGTTGCAATCGCCGGAACAGAAATTTCCTGAAGCAAGAACGCTCATTTTCAAATACGACACTACTGCAGGGACACTCGAGCTCAAGGACTATGACAAGAGTGTATGGGGCAAGGAAGGATTGGATATGATGAAGACAATTGATCTAATAGGAACTACTTGGACTTGGCTAGAGACGACGCTTGCAGATGAAACTGAAGTGCAGACCGATGAGAAACAATCATTTAGTCTGACTTTTGGAGAAAAAAATAAGCTGGAAGTGACTACTGATTGTAACAAGGTGCAAGCTAGTTACAAGACCAACGGAATAGATGAGATGAGTGTCACTCTCGGTGCTATGACCATGATGGCTTGTGAAAATTCGCATGAAGGTGATTTCCTCAAACAGCTGGGGAGTGTGGAGTCATTTCTCCTCGAGGGGAGCTCACTTCGTCTGATGCTCAAAGATGAGGCTGGTACGATGACCTTTACTCGTAAATAAAATTAATAATTTTTTAATAAGTGTATGGAAATCAACATGCTCATGGTGGTAGTGTGTGGGGTGGTAGCTATGGTTATCGGCGCCTTGTGGCACGGACCTCTTTTTGGTAAAGCGTTTATGTGGGCCAATAATTGGCCAGCCTGGGAAAGCTATAGTAAGGAAGAGCAACAGAGGAAACAAAAAGAAATGATGCCTATGTACTTGGTGCAGTTTTTGTTTTCACTTTTACAAATTTATATCTTGGCTCATTTTCTCAAGGGCTGGAGTGACGCTAGTCCCTACGAGGTAGCTACCTGGCTCTGGCTCGGGTTTGTGGTGCCTGTAGTGGCTGGCAATGCAATCTGGAATATCAACACAGGTAAGCAGCGCCTGACACTCTTTGGAGTGGTGGCAGGGTGTCAGCTGGTAACGATGCTGGCTTTTGCCTTCATACTTAGTCATTGGGGCTAATATATGACAAATAAAAAAGTTTTTCTCACACTTCTTGCTCTATACGGAGTATTGTTTCTCTGGCTGGCTTTTGATCCAGTGGATCGGACCACTTGGCTAGTAGAAAATCTTACTGTGTGGATTATCCTAGGAATACTGGTGGGATTGTATCTGAGGGGAAGAGTGTTTTCTCGTGTGGCGTATCTTCTTATGTTTGTGCTTATCTATCTCCATACTATTGGAGGTCACTATACGTTTGCGCTGGTACCATTTGATTGGTTTACTCAGTTCTTTGGGTTTGAGCGCAATCATTTTGATCGTATCGCGCACTTCTCTGTGGGATTTTATGCCTATGCCATGATTGAATTGATGGTGAGAAACAAAGTGACCACATCACGCTTTATCCTCTACACCTATCCGGTGCTTGCTATCGCTACTATCGCCATGAGCTATGAGCTCGTAGAGTGGATATATGCAGCACTAGCCAATCCGGAAGCAGGGATAGCATACCTCGGTAGTCAAGGTGATATCTGGGACGCTCAAAAAGACATGCTCGCTGATACCCTGGGCGCTATAGTGGCAGTGGTGATATATGCTTTGGTTCAAAAAAATGATACACAATCAGGACAATAGAACATATTGGTTTCGACCGTTGAAGTTTTGGCGAGTGTTTGCTTTTTACTATCCGACTTCAAGAGCTGGCTGGATGGCAACAGTGCTTTTGGTCTTGCCTCTGATTATACTGTTTGTGTTTATCCAAAGTCAGACTGTATCATTTTTTGATACTCTGTTTCAGTTTGCACCGTGGTGTATCGCCTTTGGGGCTATTTTTGATTTACTTTGTTTTCGTTTTGGTGAGTATCCAAGCTGGTGGTACAAAAAAGCACCTGAAGAGGTGCTTGAATAGGTGTGTGAGGATGCTTTGCCGCATTATTTGCCGGTCGGGCCGATATCCTGCCAAGCATCAGTACGATCAGCTTCACGAAGACGATCTATTTCTCCATCTGGATTGAGAATCGCTTCAGATATTTCCTCATCGGTACGACCAAAATAGCGTCTACGGCCAATTTTTTCTACATAGAGAGATTCTAACTCCTCACGCGGGAGAGTTTTTAAGTGTTCAAGAGTCAGCTCTTCTTGTACAGGAGGAATTTCTGCTTTTGGGTCGGTTATAAACGGAAAATTGATTTGCTCCATAGGTGTATAGATAAAAACTCACTCTTTGTAGTATACACCACGTGGTATACTAGGGGGGAACTAAATATATCTATGAATAGACAAAACCTTGTATTTTTGGATACCGAAACCACTGGCCTGGGGCCAGACGACCGCCTCTGCCAGCTCGCCTATGCATTTAATGGTGAGGAACATGAAGCTTTATTTAAGCCGCCGCTACCTATCTCTATCGATGCCATGTCGGTGACGCATATCACCAATCGTATGGTGGAGGACAAGGAGACATTTGCGGAAAGTCGCATGAAGATGGACCTCATGAGGCTTTTGGCTGAGGGCGGTGTCATGGTGGCACACAACGCTCGTTTTGATGTAGACATGCTTCGAAGGGAGGATATTGTGGTGCATCAGTTTATTGATACGTTCAAGGTCATCTATGCTCTGGATGAAAATGATGAGATTCCTCGCTACGCTCTCCAGTACCTGCGTTACTATTTTGACTTAAATATCGATGAGGCCCCGGCTCACAGTGCGCTCGGAGATGTGCGAGTGCTCGTGGCTTTGTTTGAGTATCTTTTTGGTGTGATGATGGAGCGAATAGGAGACGAAGAAAAAGTGTTGGCTGAGATGATAGAAGTATCCAGTAGGCCACTACTCTATCGCACGTTTACGTTTGGGAAGCATATGGGCAAGTCGGTCAAAGTGGTGGCCGATGAAGACCCGGGCTATATCAACTGGCTCCTCAACCAAAAAATTATGAGTCGTGAAAATGGCGAAGATGATGATGAGAACTGGATTTATACACTCGACTTCTGGATAAAGAAATAGCATGAATCTCACGAAGACCGAATTCAAAGAGTACCTCTTGTGCGACAAGAGTTTGTGGCTCAAGAAAAATAAACCAGAACTGTATACAGCGGGTGAGTTTTCATTGTTTTTGCAAAAAATTCTCAAGGACGGTGACGAAGTAGAAAGCTATGTGCAGAAATTATTTCCTGAGGGTGTGATGATCACGGGTTCCAATGTAGCCTTGCTCGATAAGACCAAGGAATTGTTACCCGATAAGGGGACACTTTTTCAGGCGACGTTTGAGACCGAGAGCGGACTATTTGCCAAGGTGGATATCCTGAAGTGGAACCAAGAGACAGAAAAATGGGATGTCTATGAAGTCAAAGCGAGCACCGAAATCAAAAGTGACTTCAAACACAATCACTTGAAGGATATCGCATTTCAGGTAGCGGTAGTCGAAGCGGTGCTTGGAGCAGATCAGGTAGGGGAAAACTATATCATCTACATCAACAAAGACTATCGCCGGGGTGAAGAGCTCAACCTCGCTGAGCTTTTTATCACCGAAAACATGACCCGAGAGGTGCATACCATTTTGCCGGAGGTAGAGATGGAAACTGCTACCGCTCTTAGTCTTCTTCATAAAGAAGAAATTTCGTACCAAGATTGCCCGTGCTTGTATCGGACCACAGGACAGCGCTGTGATACTTTTTTCTTTTTTAATCCAGATGTACCTGAGTATGCTGTGCACAATATCGTGAGTGGCAAGAAGCTTACGGAGCTCGTGGATGAACGTATATTTGAGATAGAGAATATCCCAGAGGATATGAAGCTTACTCTGATCCAGGCTGCTAAGGTAGACTTGGTGAAATCGGGCGTGCCGAGGATTGATTATGACGCTATCAGGGAAACGCTCTCCAAGCTTGAGTTTCCACTCTATTTTCTCGACTATGAGACTCTGGCTAAGCCGATGCCACCACTACCGGGGTATAAGCCGAACCAGGCCATTGTGTTTCAAGTGTCAGTGCATAAGCTCCTTGAGGATGGGACACTTGAGCACTTTGAGTATTTGGCAGATGACATCGAGCATGCTTCAGATGGCTTGGTCAAAATGCTTCGAGAAGTGGTGGGGGATACAGGGCACGTGATTGTGTGGTATGAGAGTTTTGAGAAGGGACGTAATGCTGAGCTGGCCGAGCTTCATCCGGAAGCCAGAGAATTTTTTATGAATATGAACACACGAGTCTTCGACCTCATGAAAGTCTTCTCGCAATACTATGCTGACCCGGCTTTTGGTGGAAGTTTCTCCATCAAAAATGTACTACCAGTTATGCTTCCTGAGCTTACCTACAAGTCGCTAGAAATCCAAAATGGTACTATGGCCCTTTCTGAATGGGAGAAGATGGTTACTGGTAAGATGACACCTGAGTATCGGGCCCAGACCAGAGAAAATTTGCTTCGCTACTGTGAGCTGGATACTCGTGCGATGGTAGAGCTCTACAAAATTCTCAAAGCCAAAGTGGG
>CAZYOT010000049.1:0-5626 GCA_964649305.1 uncultured Bdellovibrionales bacterium | reverse complement strand
CAATTTGCAAAGAAGACCAGAGGACCATGTAGAGTTTGGTGCCCCGCCAGTCTGGACCAAACAGGGTTGGGTCATCTTCTATTCGTATATCCAAAACTATCATTCAGATACACCGCTCTTTACTATCGAAGCTGCCTTGCTTCATCCCAATGATCCCCGCAAAGTAATAGGGCATACAGTAGCACCTCTCTTGGCTCCAGAAGAAGAGTATGAAGAGTATGGTCAGGTGAAGGATATTGTGTTTCCATCGGGAATTGTGGTGAGAGGAGATCAGTACTTTCTCTACTATGGAGCAGCTGATACGACTACCTGTCTGGCTACGGGGAGCATGAAGGCACTTCTGAAGGAGCTGACTATGCGAGAAGATAAGAGAGTACACTTTGAACGCGCTCCTAAGAATCCTATCCTCACTCCTCTTCCAGAGCATGATTGGGAGGCTAAGGCAGTACTCAATCCAGCGGCAGTAGGAGTCGGTGAGACAGTACGGATTTTTTACCGTGCCTGTTCAGAAGATGATACTTCAACATTTGGATATGCTGAGAGTAAGAGCGGCCTCAAAATCAGTCGTCGAGATAAGGTGCCGGCCTATGTACCTCGTGCCCCATTTGAGATGAAGCAAAATGGTGGTAACTCAGGCTGTGAAGATCCACGTATCACCAAAATAGACCACACCTATTACATGCTCTATACCGCAGTAGATACCGTCAATCCACCACGAGTAGCCATGACCACTATTTCTGCACAGGCTTTTGAAGCGCGACACTTTGATCAATTTACAGAGCCAGTACTGATATCACCACCGGGTATCGATGATAAGGACGCCTGTCTATTTCCTGAAAAAATTGGTGGTAAGTATGTGGTACTCCATCGTATCCAGCCGTCTATTGATATCAATTATTTTGATTCACTTGATTTTGATGGAGAGACAAACTTCCTCACACACAAACCATTTATTTTCCCACGTCGGGGTATGTGGGATAGTGCCAAGATTGGTATCAATACCGTACCGATTAAGACGAAGGCGGGATGGCTTGTGTTTTACCATGGCGTATCTGATCAGGACAAAGGTTACCGTCTTGGGGCACTTCTCTTGGATCTCAAAAAACCAGAAGTCATTCTAGGACGCAGTCGTTTACCTCTTCTTTCTCCAGAGATGGAGTACGAGCGCGTAGGCGTAGTGCCAAACGTCGTGTTTCCTTGTGGTGCAGTGGTACGACAGGGCAAGGTGTATCTTTACTATGGTGGAGCAGATCGAGTAGTGGGCGTGGCAACACTATCACTAAATGCTTTACTCAAAGATTTGACGGAAGCTTAGAGTGGAGTGCGAATATACTGCATAGTCCCAATATTTTTAGCGAAACCTTTAATTTCGAGAAGAGTAAGCGTGGATTGTATTTCACTGATACTTTGGCCTGTATGACGAGCAAGTACGTTTAGGTGTGCAGGCTCGTGTGAAAGGGCCTGGTATATTTTTTGTTCTTGCTGCGATAGACCGTCCAGGTCTCTTTCTTTTTGGGCGGGCGAGGTATTTTTGCGAGACAGCTCAGGTGCGATTTCTTCGATGACATCGTGGGCATGACTCACAAGTTTAGCTCCTCTTTTAAGTAGACTATGAGTACCACTAGAAGTGGGAGAAAATATGGAGCCAGGCACAGCAAAGACCTCGCGATTGTAATCGAGAGCAAGCTTTGCCGTAATGAGACTACCACTTCCTTCGGCAGCCTCTATCACCAGAGTCCCGTGGGACATACCGGCAATGATGCGATTACGGAGCGCAAAATATGCAGGCATAATATCTGTCCCTGGTGGGTGTTCAGAAATAAGAGCACCATGAGTAAGTATATTTTTGGCGAGGGTGAGGTTGGAGCGTGGAGCAATATCTTGGTCAGCTATGCCACCACCAAGTACTGCTAGAGTCTCACCATGCGCATCGAGAGCGCCCATGTGAGCTTTTTTATCGATACCAAAAGCCAGACCAGAAATAACAATGAAGCCTGCTTGAGTGAGGTCATAGGCCAGACGGAGGGCCACTTGCTCACCGTAGGGAGTGAATTTGCGAGAGCCTACGATAGCAATAGCTGGTTTGTGATTGAGACTTTCCCAATCAAAATCACCACGGACATACAGAAGATAGGGATGGTCGGGAATTTCTCGGAGGAGAGCAGGGTAGCGTGAATCATTAACTGTGAGGATTTCAATACCTGTTTGAGAGAGCTTGGCAAAATGGTCATCGGGTGAAGGGATATACGTGTGACGTGCCATATACGATTCATGAGCTCTAGGCGGTAGGGTAAGTGTAGAAGGGGTGTTAGTACTTTCCCAGGCTTCTTTTGGGCCTTCGAAGACTGAAAGAATGTTTCGCAGACTCTTGTCTCCAAGTGAGGGCAGTGAACGTAAAGCATGTAGATATGGTAGATCTTTTGAAGACATAAGTGGATACTTATATAGAAAAATGATATTATTTCTATAAGGATTTTAATAAAATTATACACTATGAATCTTATACTGAGGGTTATGTTTATAACCGTGGTTGGGGTCTCTATGGTAGGCGGTGTCCAAGCAGCGACAAATGAACTAGGCAATGACATGCCTTTTTCTGAGGGGATGGAAAGTAGTGATATACAGTATCTCCAGACAGCACTTGTGGATTTAGGATTTCTAAAAGAAGAGCCTTCTGGACATTATGGAGCTTCCACAAAAGAAGCAGTAAAATCATTTCAAAAAACCAAAAATATACCTGATACAGGGACTATCAATGAACAGACTCGATATGTCCTAGTAGAAGAATATTCAAAATTAGACAAGAATCAAAATACACCGAGTAACCCTGATGAGAATAGTCCGAGCGAGCCAAAGAAGTCATTTATACAGAGGATTATAGATTTTATAAAAAGCCTTTGGGGAGGTGCAGAGGATACACAAGAGGGAGAGCAGGTGAGTGCAATAGATCAAGCCAATGAAATACATTTTGACTCAAACGGTGAGTCAGCTGACAGTGAAAATAGTTTGACGGAAACCTTTTTCCCTTTTACGAGCTTTGTGGCGAGAAGTGTATCTGGTAGTGCCCCCACTTTGGTATTTGAGGCTTCTGCTACAAGTGTCGAGAAGGGTAAGGTAGTGAAATTTACTTGGAGCTCTAGTGGAGCAACAAGTTGTCGTGCGAGCGGAGAGTGGTCAGGATCAAAACCAATACGCGGTACATATTCTGTGATCAGAGAGGTAGTAGGTACGTATACCTATAAATTGACTTGTCTCAGAGACCGCAGAAGTGTTAGTAAACAAATTACTATAAGCGTTGTTGAGGCAACCCCGGTTACCCCTCCCGATACCACGCCACCAGTAATCTCCGCTATTAGTAGTAGTGTGACCACGAGTGGCGCTATCATCAGTTGGACCACCAATGAAGCAGCCACTTCACTTATTGAGTACGGAACAACAGCCAGTTATGGGCTTTTTGGTACTGCAGATACCTCTGTCTTTACCGCGCATTCTCAAAGTATATCTGGACTGAGTGCAGGTACTCTGTATCATTACCGTATTATTTCAAAAGACAGTCACAATAATACAGCTACTTCAGAAGATCAGACCTTCACTACTACTGCTGAGCCTGTCCCTGCCCCTGCGCCAGCACCGACACCAACACCTACACCAACACCTACGCCTACTCCAGCACCAGGGTATGATCCAATGTCAGTACAGTTGCCGATAGTACCAGATAATTTAGATCTAAATGCTGAATTGGTACCTTCGTGGGGTACGGGAGCTATACCAGCCAGCGCGGCACCTGATGTGGTGGGAGCATTTCGTTTCATCTGTAATCCTTCTCATCTGAGTTATAATGATCCGATTGTATATCCTGGCCAACCTGGGAAATCACATCTCCATCAGTTTTTTGGGAATACGCTTGCTGATGCTAATTCAACATACACATCGCTCCGTACCTCTGGCATGAGTACCTGTAACAGTCCACTCAATCGTTCTGCCTATTGGATACCAGCTATGCTTGATGGTCAGGGCAATGTAGTGAAACCAGACTATGTCAGTATTTATTACAAGCGACGTCCAAGTACGGACCCGCTTTGTAAGAGTATTGGTAGTGGTGGATGTGTCAATTTGCCACGCGGACTACGTTTTGTCTTTGGAAAGAATATGCTGGATCCAAATCAAAAATCAACCGGAGGAGGCTATTTTAACTGTACAGGACCTACGGCGGTACCTGGCCACTATCCAGATATTCCTACTGCTGCCAAGAACTGTCCTAACGGCAATCAACTAGGTGCTATTATTTCTGCTCCAGAATGTTGGGATGGGCGTAACTTAGATAGTCCCGACCATCGTAGCCATGTCGCTTACTCAGCGTATATTGGACAGGCATATGCTCAATGTCCATCCACACATCCTTATGTGATCCCAACCTTTACTTTAGGTGCTTGGTATACAACAGACAGTAATTTGGATCGATCCGGCACGTGGACTACTGGCACCAAAACCTGGAGTCTTTCCTCAGATATGGATCATGCAGGAGTAATGATGAAGCCAGGCACAAGTTTTCATTCTGATTGGTTTGGTGCATGGAATGATACAGTTAAAACGATGTGGGAAGACAACTGTGTCAATAAGTTACTCAACTGTTCAGGAGGTGACCTTGGTAACGGCAGACAGCTTAAAATGTTCTCTGGTTTCACCTGGAGTGCTAATCCAAGACTGGTTCCGATGCCATAAAGAATGTAAGAACTGAC
Source organism: uncultured Bdellovibrionales bacterium (assembly GCA_964649305.1). Taxonomy (GTDB): domain Bacteria; phylum Patescibacteriota; class Minisyncoccia; order Moranbacterales; family UBA1568; genus UBA1568. Next base: position 887 of record CAZYOT010000049.1, on the reverse strand, counting down.
AAGTAAAGCTCCTGCCATTTGGCAGGAGTTTTTTGATTACTTGGTCACTGCGAGAAAGCTGGTGAAGTTGTATTTGAGATCCTGGATAGCTGGTACAGCGATATGGAGACCGTACTCGTGAGCAGCATGCTCAGAGGCTATGACTGCAGTAGTGGGTAGGAGGATACCTGCCCCCAAGTCGGCAGCCGCTTTGGCTGTGTCCTCGTATTCACGGAGTGAGATGTGCTCGAAGTTTCGCTTTAGATACATCCGGCACTGTTTGAGCGCTTGGTCATGTGAAGTAATTTCGGTGATTTTTTCAAGTGGTGTATCTGGGAGAGTGAGGAGGTTTTGAACTACTTCGATATTAAAGAGTTCATGGATAGTAAACAGATGCTTGGCCATAGCATAGACTGCTTCGATGACCACACCCCCAGTCGAGTTTTCAATAGGAAAAATGCCATACTCAATAGTGTCTTGCTCGAGAGCCTCGAGGACATTTTCGACAGAAGTGAGGTAGATAATGTTTGGAGCGATGCCGTGCTTAGCAGCAAAGGTCAGAGCAGCTTGTTCTGAGAAACTGCCTTTGACACCAGAGACACCGAATATTATTTCTTTCATAATGGTTCTTGGTTAGTATCTGTGAGTGATGGAGCTAGCTTAACAGGGAATTATATGAGAGGCAAGCATTGAACCATAAGAATTCTTGAATGAAGAGATATGTAATATTCTGTTTACACAAAAGATTTAAAATGTATATGTTAAGATTTTTTTCAAAAATGTACTGTGTAAAAAATCCGCAAAATGTCACGATCTAATAAAGCTTTACAAAATACTTTATTTTGGTACAATCTATAAGTCCCTATTTTAGAGGTAGGGCCCTTAGCTTAGTTGGTAGAGCGCCGCAT
>CAZYOT010000048.1:3144-5741 GCA_964649305.1 uncultured Bdellovibrionales bacterium | reverse complement strand
TGTCTATTCCGAAACGCGAGGACTGACTTCGCGTTTTTTTCGCTGGCAACTAGCCACTCTCTTCCCTAAGGTAGACGAATTTCCCGATCCTCTCCCAGATGAGATTCGTGAGGGCTTACATCTTCCTACTCTCAAGCAAGCACTCGCCTTTTTCCATTTCCCCAAAAAAGAAACTGAACCAATTCTCGCGAGCAAGCGTTTTGCCTTCGATGAAATGCTTTTGGTTCAGCTCAAAGCCCTTCAGATGAAAGCGCTTTTTGAGACCAGTAAGGCCAAAAGCCTCAAGCTCAACAAAAAACTCCTCGAGTCTTTTCTCTCCAAGCTCCCCTTTTCACTGACGAAAGCTCAAGAAAAAGCCCTCTCGGAAATTCTTCGTGATCTCACTCATACACATCCTATGAATCGCCTCTTAAATGGTGATGTGGGCTCTGGCAAGACTATCCTGGCGGCTCTGGCGGCTCTGGCGGCCAGTAGCAATGACACTCAAGTAGCCATTCTCGCTCCCACCGAAGTCCTGGCACGTCAGCACTACGAGAATCTCAGTAAACTCTTTGGTAATATCAATGAGTCTGTTTCACTCTTCACGGGCAGCTACCGCATCCTTGATGGCAAGAATGTGAGCCGCAAAACCATCCAAACCGCTCTTGCTAATGGTATTGTCCGTATTGTCGTAGGTACCCACGCCCTTCTCCAGGAAGATGTACACTTCCAAAACCTCTCTCTCATTGTCGTCGACGAACAGCACCGCTTCGGTGTAGCACAGCGTGCTAAGCTCCAAGACATATCACTGACTAATACAGACTCAAAACAGACCAACTCAGACGAAAAACTTCTACACAAGGAACTTAGCTTTGCTATTCGAGGTGCCTTATTTACTGTCAAGAAACAGTTGGGCCTAGGTCACAAAGAAGCTATCTACCAAAAAGCTCTCGCTGAAGAATTCAAAAAAAAGCATATTCTATTTACAAAAGAAGCTTCTATAGATATCAAATACGATGATAAAAAAATTGGACAATATAGACCAGATTTTATTGTTGATAATAAAATAATTGTTGAACTAAAAGCTCTTCCAACAATGGGGAAGTTCGAAAAACAACAAGTTTGGCATTATCTCAAAGGAACCTCCTACGACTTAGCATTGCTAGCTAATTTTGGTCACACGGATATTGAAATTGAACGCTTTATAAATACCAGTCTGCCTGAATCTGTTTCTGGTCCGTCAAAGTCCGCGCAAATGGTGCCGCACTTTCTCACCATGACCGCTACCCCTATTCCCCGCACCCTGTCTCTTGCTTTCTTTGGTAATCTCGATATTTCTGTCCTCGACGAACTCCCTCATGGTCGCCTCCCTATCATCACCAAGCTTGCCCGTACCGAAAACGCCCGTACCAAAGTCTACCAATTTATCGATCAAGAAATTGCCAAAGGTCATCAGGCGTTTGTTATTTTTCCACTCGTCGAAGAATCTCTCCTCCTCAAAGACATCAAAGCAGCAGTCAAAGAACACGAAGAGCTCACCCAGAAAATTTTTCCTCATCGCAAAGTCGGCCTTATCCATGGCAAGCTCAAGGCTGAAGAAAAGGAGAAAATCATGCATGACTTCAAAGAAAAAAAATATGATATTCTTGTGGCTACCGCTGTTATTGAAGTCGGTATCGACATCCCCAATGCTACTGTCATCCTTATCGAAGAAGCGGGGCGTTTTGGTCTCGCACAGCTCCACCAGTTTCGTGGCCGTGTAGGTCGTAGCTCCACTCAGTCTTACTGTTTTCTCTTTCCGGGAAGCTCTCAAGGGTCACTCGACCGCCTCAAGGTCCTAGAGCGAGAAAACTCCGGCTTTGCCATCGCTGAAGCCGACTTGGGTCTCCGTGGCCCAGGCGCTTTCTTTGGTACTCGTCAGTCGGGTCTACCTGATATCGCCATGGAAAACCTCACCAACATGAAGCTCATCGCTCTTGCTCGGGATGCCGCTGAAAGTATCCTCCAAGAAGATCCCGACCTCAGCCGTCATCTCCTCCTTCGTGAAGCCCTCACCCGCTTCGAAGAACGTATTCACTTAGAATAAAAAACGACTCCTCGGAGTCGTTTTTTCTTTAATCTTTTCTACGGACTTTTTCTGTCACCCAAAATTCTCCGAAATAGTTTTTGGTGAGGATACGGGTCTGTGAATCAATTGCTGGTATAGCCGAGATAAAAGCGACAAAAGGAAGGAGCCACTGGAAAAACATGTAGCTATAGCGTGACCAGTGATAGCGCTCTGGCTTTGGTGGTAGTGACATAAGGGAAAGCGGGATAGACACAAGCAGCCCTGCCATACCCAAGGTCATCAGTGTCCGAGTCACAAACGGAAGATTGTGAGCAATCACGCTCTCACGAAAAGCTGAGCCTCCCAAGATAAGTGGTAGCCATCCGAGGAAAGTGAGGATAAAAGAAGTAGTCGCCCATGAGTAGTGACCCTCAAGCATCTCATAACTAATACGAATCTTCGTCCACAGTGGAATAATTTTATCTGGCCAAATAGCGCGCATTGTCACCGGAAAATTCTCGATACCATAGGCCCAGCGACGCTTCTGCTTGTATTGGTTCTGCACGGTTTT
>CAZYOT010000048.1:0-3134 GCA_964649305.1 uncultured Bdellovibrionales bacterium | reverse complement strand
GTTTCAGCCAGTACAGCATCGAGTGAGATAGGCAAGTGAATTGGCTGTACCCGATAATCACCATGGAAATAGGCCAGACACTTCCAGTAAATTACTGAGTCTTCACTAATCATATTGACTGGCCAAAAATCCACCTTGACCAACGTGTCGAACGGTTCTGAGTGTGAAGAAAAAGTCACCATCTCTTGGCGTGTACTCTGATACAAATGCCAAAAAGATGACCCGGTTACTATCAGACGCACAATTGCATTGGTATCCCAGAGGTTATTATGGTACATCGGGAGTGGCTGGTAAGCTCTCTGCAAACGCTTTGGATCAATCACATACTCATACGTCAACGCTGCAAAGTACTCAGGATGCGCCACGCTATCACAGTCAAAATTCGAAAACACCACCCGCTTATAATCAATGCCTCTTTCATCCAGATACTTCTGGAGCTCACGAGCCGCAAAGCCAGCATTGGACGCTTTACACTTCATTTCACCCGCCGCCACGATATGCGTAGTGACGATAAAGTCTTTGAAAGTATCACCAAATTTGGCTTTGAGTGCTTCTACCTTTGGGATACGAGTGTCTGGATCTTCTCGCTCTTCGGTAGCCAAAAGCACAATCATCTGTTCTTTCGGAAAATTCGACTGTGCCAATGATTCAATAGCCGGCTCAATCACCTCTACTGGCTCACCCGCTGTGGGAAGCAAGACTACATGCAAGACTTCTCGCCAATCCATTATCTCATCCTTGATAGGTATCAAGGCCTTGGTCTCAAGGAGTACTTTTTTGGTACGAGCTATTTCTTTGCGCACTATCCGACGGCCGCGCCATGACCATAGACTCATCTCTTTTTTGGCCTGCTTCAAATGCACCAGTCGCTCCTTTAGCTGTTCGACAAACTGCTCTGGCTGATGTGTATTTTGGACTCGTTCCCACCAATTAATTTTCTTGCCTTCATTGACATCGTAGTGTCCAATAGTAGAAAACAATGTCACATACAAAGCCTTAGTAATCCAGTAAATATCAAAGATAATCACAAAAATAGCCATCCAAAATGGCAAGAAAAAAGAAAAGACAATCATCCCTATCAAAGTCCCCCACGTCAAAGTACCCGGGATCATTTCCAGGAGTCTTTGGATGCGATGTTTCGCAGGGTCTTTGGTCTTTGGGTCAGGAAATTCAAATTTCATAGCTGTCCGAGAATATACCCCAAATAAAGGAAAAAATCAAGTTCTTTGGCTCCAGGGTCAGTCCACTTCTTTTTTCAGTGTTACAATAAAACTATATGGCAAAACTTTTTACCTTTCCTGAAAATTTCTACTTTGGGGCCGCTACTGCGAGCCATCAGATTGAAGGTGGCCAGACCAACAACTGGACCCGCTTTGAAACTGCCAATGCCGAACGCCTCGCACGAGAATCTAAAGGCGCCTTTCTTCACAATCCGCACTGGTCTAAATTTGAGGCCGAAGCCACCAATCCCAAGAACTACATCTCTGGTATGGCTTGTGACCATTGGAATCGATACAAAGAAGATTTTGATATTCTCAGCGAGCTTGGATTTAACGCTTACCGCTTTTCTCTCGAATGGTCACGCCTAGAGCCTGCTGAAGGCCAATGGAACGAAGATGCCTTCAAGCACTACCAAGAAATGCTCAATAAGCTCAAAGAAAAAAACATTACTCCCTTCGTCACTCTCTGGCACTGGACTCTTCCTACCTGGCTGGCAGACAAAGGTGGTATCACCTCTTCTGACTTCCCCTACTATTTCGAGCGCTACACGCAAGCTATCGTCTCTCGCTTAGGAAGCTCAGTGCATTTTTGGATCACCCTCAATGAACCCGATGTAGTAGCGTCACACAGCTATCTCCTCGGCTATTGGCCTCCACAGAAAAAAAATATCTTCAGTTATCTCAAGGCCAACCGTATGCTTATAGCTGCCCATAAGCGCGCCTACGAAGTCCTCAAAGTCTATGACCGTAATCACCAAGTGGGTGTCGCTAAGCATCAGGTGGCTTTTCATGTCCTCCGTCCTACTCTCTGGAATCATTTCCTCAAATTCATGGCTGACCAATTCTGGAATCGTCCCTGGCTTCGAAAAATCAAAAACTACCAAGACTTCATTGGCCTCAATCACTACCACCGTCACTGTATAGACAACTGGTACGGCAAAAACCCAAATCTTATCCAAACTGACTTTGGCTGGGAATATTATCCTGAGTCACTAACCCAAGTTCTCCTCGAACTTAAGTCATACCATTTGCCTATCTATATCACTGAGAGCGGTGTGGCTGATGCTGATGACACTCTTCGTCAAGACTTTGTCCCTCGAGCCCTCCAGTCTGTAGCAAGAGCCCTTGAAGCAGGCGTGGATGTCCGCGGTTATCTCCACTGGTCACTTTTGGATAATTTTGAGTGGGATAAAGGCTTTTGGCTTCGCTTTGGACTTATCCGGGTAGACTTTGAGACTCAGACTCGCACCATTCGTCCAAGCGCCAGAATATATGCTGAAATAAGCCAAAAAAAGCAAATTGAGATCTAAATCTCTCAAACACTTGACAAACTCAGAAATTATTTCTATAATGTAGCCACTAGAAATCTAGTATTGTCCCTTACAAAGTTTGTCTCTGGCACGCCTAGGTGGTCATCTGCTGCTTCCCTAATATCCCCTCGGGTGGTGGTGGTAACAAATACCTCCTAGTAAAAAACTTCTACGATGGTACTTCAGCGAGGCCGTCCAAAAAAGTTGCTTGTCAGAGACGATGAGGAGGAGTCGTTTCGCATATAGTGTGAAATAAGGTTGCTCTCTGCAACCCCAAGAAACTCGCTCCGTGCATTCCCTCCCAAGAAGGTGCTTGCCTGCCCTATCAAAGGAATACAGATGCGCGGGGCTTGAGTCCACGACCCTCACTTATCTCTTGTGTGGCTCCCAAGCCTCAAGACCCCCTGCCCCCCGGGACTATATATCCAACAATGGATTCTGTCTCGGGGGGTCTTTAATTATCACGAAAGAAGCCTTGCATTTTTCTTGATATGTGGTATCTTTGTGTGGCAGTGAAAACTGTTTTTTTGTTGAAAAAATCTATTACATGGTCCCATCGTCTATCGGTTAGGACATCAGGTTTTCATCCTGAAAAGAGGGGTTC
>CAZYOT010000047.1:0-5801 GCA_964649305.1 uncultured Bdellovibrionales bacterium | reverse complement strand
GCTGTCCTGGCCCACCCTTACTCATAATTTCGATAATTCCAGCAAGTGGATCGAGCATCTTGCCAGTAACAGATTCTTCAAAGTGTTTATACGTACGAATCGGGTACAAGTCGTCTTTGACCAATTCAAAGTCTGTCCCCCACACATTCCAGTCTTTGTTTGGTGCGGTACGTGGCACGAGCTCAGTATAGTCTGGTACCTCCACCAACTCTACGTTTGGGTACTGACCATAGAAATGAGCCTCTACGACATTGCGAGTCTTTTTACGACAACGAATATACATGTGCACCTGGCCCTCGATACTGGCAATTTCGAGTGCAAAGCCTTCGCCAAAGTCACCGTCCACATACTCTTCAGTCACAGTTGGGCTACTTTTGATACCGGCAATGCCCGCAAAAATATACTCCATGGGAAGTGGACTAGCTTCGATATCACGCGGTGGGATAATTTCGAGAAGAATACTCGACTGCTTGGCTCCAAACTTATGCCAGACATGTGGCATCCAGAGAAGCATGAAAATATAGTACAAAAACGGTGGTAACACGAGAAACCACACATACGAAAAAAGACTCGCTGTAGCAGCCAGTGATGAAAAAAAGTTTACAAGGGCGTCGATGAGAATGTTCATGGTATTGAGGTTCGTTGACCTCGCTTACATACCGGATCTTCATCAGAACTATTTGGATGAAGTTGCGAAGCGGCTTTTTGTTATCACTCCTATAGAATACACCACAAAACGTGGTTTGCTAAGATGCAGAATAATATATCTCTACTTCTTCTTCAGTGAGTAGGTGTTTTTGTCTACACGCTCAAAAAAAGTATTGAGATTGATAATAATAGTAGATTTCTTGACCTGACGAATTTTGAGCACGCGCTCAAGAATTTCCTCGCGAGTGAGAGGCTCTTTGGATTCTTTGAGGATTTCGGCAATCACTTCTTTGACAGTCCCCTTTTTGTAACCCCACTCTGAAAGAGCATAGATACCACGACCCACAAGTACAAAACGCTTATCCTTGATCAATTCATTGTGCACGGTCTGCGGATGACTCTGACGCTTCTTCTGATGAAGTCCGTGCTCGTCTATCAATTTGGCAATGTCACGGAAATGGAGTGGCTTACCACCGGTCTTAAGTACCAAGTAGGCTTTCTCACGTGTACCACGTGGTTTGATATCACTCCAAGTAGCTAGACCCCAACGTCCAAACACGTTTTGCTTGATGTCCTTGGAGACGGTCATGAAGTTGATGAAGTGCTCATAGCTAAACTTCTTACCATACTTTTTGGTAAATTCTTTGTAGAGTTCTTCGCCAGAGAGTGTTTCTTTGAGACCACTCAAGATGTCCTTGGCACCGTCTTTCATTTCCTGCCATGCTTCAAGAGAAAAATCTTTGAGGAAATATACTCGCTCATGATCATCTGAAAGTTTTTCTGAAAGTACGTTTGGCAAAGCCTCAAGGAAAGCGAGGATGGCTCCCTTTTCTTTTTTGTTTCCTTTTGACAAAGTCTTGACCAATTCGTCGAGTACCATGATGCCATTCTTCTTAGAAAGAGCCTGCTCGACTGACTTAGGAATGAGTGCAAACTGCTCTTCGTGGAGAAGGGCTTTTTTGAGCTGCTCGAGAGCGCTACAAATCACCTGACGGACACGTTCACGAGTAATACTGTAGAAGCTTCCAATTTCTTCCAGAGTCTTAGCTTTACCTCCATCCATACCAAAACGAGCCTTAACAATGGCACGTGAACGCTCAGGTAGGCGCTCAAGAAACTTTTCGATAGTGTCTGAATACAAAGTGACGAGGTCCGAAGAAGGCACTTCTTGGTTCTTTTTCTGGTCAGTCATAACGTAAACAAAAAATGGATAATATGGCACATTTGATAATGACCCATATTACCGCATGAACTATGTTTTTGTCAAGGGCCCACCCCTCACTCTGCCCCCACTGCCCTTTTTCAATTTTTCACCCCACGCCGCCCCAAGCCCCTCTCCAAAAAATCCATTTCATTTTTTATGACTTACCATCCTAGCGAAGTTTGCTCATGCTATACATGTATCCTCTTGTTACATACCAAATTACCTATTATAATAGAGATACAAAAATCAAAAACAAAAAAGTATTTTTTCTATGTCAAAAACAACCTCTGAGACGAATGAGTCTCACCTTGATCCCGACCAGCAAATGCAAAAAATCCAGGCTCTGCGTGAGATGGTTTTGAGCGCCGAAAAAACTATCCAAGGCGCCAAGGCCATGCTCTTGCAATTGGAAGGCAAAAAGAAAACCGGTCGCCCACGTAAACTCGAAGCCCACGAAGAAGCTGAGGGCACTGTAGTCGAGGGGACTTTTGATGGTCAGATTATGCTTGGTACCGATGGTAAGCAGTATCCTGTCCCAGCCAATTATGCTTCTAAGTCAAAGCTTGTAGAAGGTGATCACCTCAAGCTTACTATCACTCAGACCGGCACCTTTCTCTATAAGCAAATTGGTCCTGTTGAGCGTCGCCATGCTCTCGGTATCATGACTCAAGATGAGAATGGCAACTACTATATCGTCTCCAATGGCAAACCATACCGCATCCTCCTTGCCTCTGTCACTTACTTCAAGGCTGAGCCCGGTGACGAAATAGCTATTGTGATACCAGCGGGCATGGATTCACAGTGGGCAGCTATCGAAAACATTATCCAAAAAGGCGCTCACACTGACTGGAAAGAAGACTTCGAAAAAGCTACCGAGGCTCACAGCGTTATGAACGCCTGGAAACAAGATATAGATATCGCACCAGGTACCCCAGCAAACGAATCTCCTACTCCAGCCTCATCTCAGATTTCTTTTCATACCGAAGAACCAGCTGCAAGCTCAAGTCTCCTCAATGACTGGGTGCGCGACATGGAAGAAATCGAAAAAGAAATTAACCAAGGTAAATAAAACAGACGACAACACTATGGACGAGCAAACAGCACCAGCTTCAAGCTACACTGGTGGCAAAAATGATTACCTTCTCGGACTCCTATCGGGTATCCTTATTGGCCTCCTCCTCCTCCCAATCCTCAAGAATGCTAAGCCAAGTCTCTATACAGCTGTATATCTTTTTGTAGTGCCGTTCTTTGCTATTGGTGTGCCGGCTGGACTTGTAATTTCTTCTCTCATCGCCAAGAAAATCCCTCTCGTCTGGCAGCTCGCCAAGTTTCTGGTAATTGGCGTCATGAACACTCTCGTAGACCTAGGTGTACTGGCTCTTATCACTATACTAGTAGCCAATGATGCTCGTCATGCTTCTGAGACAACCTGGTTTACTCTGGCTACTCTCGTGGTCACGTACTATTCTCTCTACAAGGCTATCTCTTTTATCATTGCCAACGTCAACAGTTTTTTCTGGAACAAATACTGGACTTTTGGTTCTACCAAGGCCAGCACTCCTTCCAATCAATTCTTCCAGTTCTTCCTCGTCAGCCTTATTGGTTTTGCCGTTAATGTTACTATAGCCTCTCTCGCCTTTAGTATTGTGATTTCTACTGGCAACTTCACTATCGCTCAAGCAGGACTCATCGGTGCCGCTCTCGGAAGCATCCTTGGCCTCGCCTGGAACTTTGTCGGCTACAAGTTCTTTGTTTTCAAGAAGTAGGTAAAACGAGATTTTATTTGTTAGTGAGTAGCAATAGATACGTCAAAAGCCCCCAAGGGGGCTTTTTGTTTTGTGCTATAATTGATAGGAACAAAGATTAAAAGACTCCCTACTCCAGAGTCTCATGTTTTGATTTTGAACTTTCATTTTTGCCTTTTGACTCCTATGACCACTCTCTACCGTAAATACCGACCGAAAACTTTTGCTGACGTAGTAGGCCAGACCCATATCGTCACTACCCTCACCAACGCCCTCACCTCTGATCGAGTCGGCCAAGCCTACCTCTTTACTGGACCTCGTGGTACCGGTAAGACGACTTTGGCGCGTATCTTTGCCAAAGCTATCAACTGTCTCGACCGTAAGAAGGCGGAACCTTGTGGTAAGTGTGCTCACTGTATCCAGATGGAAGAAGGTCGCTCACTCGACATTATCGAAATAGATGCTGCTTCTCACACGGGTGTCGACAATATCCGCGAACTTCGTGAAACTATCGCCCTTCCACCAACTCTTGGTAAGCGCAAGATCTACATCATCGATGAAGTACACATGCTCTCTATTGGTGCTTTCAATGCCCTCTTAAAAACCCTCGAGGAGCCGCCATCACACGTGATGTTTATCCTCGCTACTACTGCGCTTCACAAGGTGCCCGATACTATCGTTTCTCGCTGTCAGCGCTTTGACCTCGGGCGCTTCCCGGTGGCCAGTATTATCGAACAACTCGAGCGCATCGCCAAAGAAGAAAAAATCAGTATCGAGCCAGGTGCTCTCAACCAAATCGCCCTCGCTTCAGAAGGTGGTATGCGTGACGCAGAATCCCTCCTCACTCAGATCTATTCTCTCGAGGTCAAAAAGATTACCGAAGATGTGGTTATCGATGTCTTGGGTACCGCTAAGTATGAGACGTACGTAGAAATCTTTCGTGATATCCAAAAGGGACTCCTCCTCGATGCCCTCACTCATGTCCGTAAACTCGGTGACGAGGGTCGCGACTTCCGTGTTCTCGTGACTGGCTTCATGCACTTTCTCCGAGATCTCCTCCTCTTTACGACTACCAGCGAGGTACCGCCACTTCTCCGCACTACCCTTACCAAAGAACAGGTAGCTACTTTTACCGCACTCGCCCAGGAAATCAACAGCCTTGAAGTAGTGAAACTCCTCGAAATTCTAGTCATCGCTCAAAAAGAAAGTTCTCAGGCCGTCATTCCAGAACTACCCCTTGAGATAGCTCTTGTGCGTATGATCGAGGCCCTCGGTACCAAAAGCGCTTCTTCTAATACTCCCACTGTACCCAAGTCTCCTATTACAGCCGAAAAAAAAACTCCAATAACCTCAAAAGCCACTCCAGTCGCAGAGGCTGAGCTTGTCGAAGCTAAGCAATCTACCGAAGCACCCCCACAAGCACCGGCAGTAGAGACTAAGGCTGGCGAAGTCACTCATCTCCAAGAGGAAGTAATCTTGCCAGAAATTATCGATGAAGCAGTCAATCTTACTCTGGCTCAGTTCACTGAGAACTGGACCCAGATCCAGCGCATGGCCAAAGACTTAAACGCCTCTCTGACCCTGGCCCTCTCTACCGCTATTCCCAAAAGCGTCGAGAAGAATATCGTCACTATTGGCGTGAAGTACCCTTTCCACAAGGAGCGCCTCATGGACAAAGCCAATCAATTGACACTCCTGGAGGCCTTTGATAGGATTTTAGGGTTAAAATTAGGGCTCAAAATTGAACTTGAAGAAGAAGGGACAAAAACAGAAGCAGCTCCTGCTTCCGAGAATCCCCTGATTTCTCAAGCGCTCAATTTGCTCGGTGGCACCATGACTACCTAACACTCAAAATATTGGAGGTAGCCCCTGGCCGCGCTCGTGGCGCAGCCGCGGGCAGGCAAGCGGTAAAGCAAAAAGATAGCTGAATATATGTCCTACTTTTTATACTTTCTTCAAAGTGAAAAAGATCAAGAATACTATATTGGTATATCTAAAAATCCAGAACAAAGACTCTCTCAACATAACGCTGGAAAAACCTTCTCGACACGCTCCAGAAAACCATTTAAACTAGTCTATACTGAGCAATTAACTAGTTTAGTCGAAGCCAGGAAAAGAGAGAAGTTTTTGAAGAGTTACGCTGGAGTAAAAGAGAAGCGAAAAATTATAGACACTCTTGGGGAGTAGCCAAGCGGTAAGGCAGG
>CAZYOT010000046.1:1275-5837 GCA_964649305.1 uncultured Bdellovibrionales bacterium | reverse complement strand
GAGCTTATCTTTTTGTGGGAAAGCACTTCCAATAGCAATTTTTACTTCTTCTGCAGTACGCTCACCTACCAAAATATTAAACTCATCACGACAGTACCGTACTATATCTTCATTCATTTCATCACCAGCAATACGAAGACTTCGTGAAAGCACAACACCACCAAGAGAGATAACTGCAATTTCTGTGGTACCTCCACCAATATCCACCACCATGTTACCTGTAGCATCAATAACAGGTAGACGAGCTCCAATAGCCGCTGCCATCGGCTCATCAATAAGAAAAGCCTGACGAGCACCAGCAGCCAGAGCCGCTTCGATCACTGCGCGTTTTTCTACTTCGGTCACGCCCGATGGAATACCAATAAGCACTCGAGGCCGACGAATAAATGACAAACTCTCTTGCTGTACCTTGTTGATAAAGTAGCGAAGCATCTGTTGCGTAATTTCAAAGTCGCTAATCACTCCGTCTACCAATGGTCTGGTAGCCACGATATGACTTGGGGTCTTCCCTACCATTTTCTTGGCTTCCTTACCAATGGCGAGGATTTGACCGGTGCGCTGATTGACAGCTACTACTGAAGGCTCATTAATCACGATGCCACGACCCTTTACGTACACCAGAGTATTGGCAGTCCCGAGGTCAATCCCAATATCTTGTGACAAATTACTAAAAAAGCGCTCTATAAGGCTTTTTTGGAAGACATGGATGACCCTTTCAATATATGACATACAAAAACAAAATGATATCAGGCTAAGATACCCTATTGTAGCTTATTTTAAGCATTTTATCCAGTCCTGCGAGATGTGACCTCATTACCAGTGTTTAGCCAATGCTAGACCACTTTTGTGTTTTCTTCCTCTGTATCTTCGTCTTCTGGTAAGAATCCACCTGTCTGGTGAGACCAAAGTTCACTGTACAGTCCGCCTTTGGCTACCAATTCTTGGTGAGTGCCCTCCTCGATGATTTTACCGTCTTTACCAAGGACTATGATACGATCCATTTTTTCCACTGTACTCAAACGATGGGCAATGATAATAGCCGTCTTGTCTTTGATCAATTTATCCACTGCATCTCGGATAGCCAGCTCGCTAATACTATCCAAAGCACTGGTCGCCTCATCAAGGACAAGTATAGGAGCGTTCTTGAGTATGGCTCTTGCGATAGCTACACGTTGACGCTGACCACCAGAGAGTTTTACGCCTCGCTCGCCTACCATGGTGTCATAGCCCTGCTCTAGGGTTTCGATAAATTCATGAGCATGCGCTTTTTTGGCTGCCTCTATCACTTCTTCATCGGTAGCATCTACCTTTCCATACGCAATGTTTTCCCTGAGAGTACGATGGAACAAAAGTGGCTCCTGCGGTACATACCCTATAGCACGTCGAAGGCTATCTTGAGTGACATGCTTGATATCTTGATCATCAATACAAATCTTCCCTGAAGTAGGATCCATGAAACGCAACAAAAGTTTAGTGATAGTAGACTTACCTCCACCACTCGGTCCTACGAGCCCCACTTTTTCTCCTGGTTGAATATGTATATTTAAATTAGTAAAAACATTTTTTCCCTCTGCATACTGAAACGAAAGATTTTCAAAGTTAATTTTTCCACGACTCACCTCCAAAATACCAGCCCTAGGACTGTCTGTAATTTCTGATTTTGCTTCCAAGATATCTACCATCTCCCCGGCATTTGAATAGGCTGTCAGTGTACCAGAAATACCCCTGGTCATAGACCACACAATAGAAAAAATACTGGCTGAAAAACTATAGATCAAGACAATAGTACCGGCCGTGATATATCCTTTCTGCCAAAGCCACAAGCTAATCCCAAAAAGTGTGAAACGAAAACTAATAATCAAACCATTCTGCACCACTGAAAGTGTATTCCATGCCCGAAAAGCACTGTGCTGAGCAGCAAGCTCCTTAGTCACAAATTCACCAAATTGCTTCTTCTCGTTATCATACGAAGCAAAAAACTTGACCGTAAAGATATTCGACAAAACATCTGCCAGCCGACCCTTCGTCTTGCTCCCTGCTTCAGCTTCTAAGGAGTCATAGTACATACGCCTCTTCACAAGAGGAAATGCAATAGGTATTAATGCCAGTATAAAACCTAAAATTGCAAAACCGAAAATCTTGGAGAAAAAGAAGACCGTTACGACAATTGCCACCAACTGTATAAACCCCCACCAAAGAGTAAAAATAAAAGAATCCACAATACTATTGAAAGCCCCAACAAAACGACCTGCTTGAGCTGTAAGACTACCTGTCATACGGTTTGCATAAAAATCATAAGAATGTCGTTCAAACTCAGCAAAGATAAAGCTTGTCAGTAACCCATAGGATTCAACTTCATATATTCGAAGTAGGCGCTCACCCAAACGAAATAAAAGGAAAAAAGTGCCTGAGACAACCAGAAGAATGATAAATGAATGCCAGACTGCGCTCACATTATTCACTCCAAGTTCTGTTACCTGATCAATAATTTTCTTATATATCAAAATAGTCACTACCTCTGCAAGTACAACGCTAATGCCGTACACAAGAAGTAACGCCAAAAACAGCCCCCTATATTTACGGGTAATTTTTAAATACCAGCTCGTAGTGCGCTTGATACTTGCAAATGATTGTTTGGACTGATTCTCTGTCATAAATATAAAAAATGGGACAACTGACATTATCCCATTTTTTAGTTCTTTTAGCAAGAGTTTACTCCTAGGGAGCTAATCGCTTAACATCACGAGGATACAGCACAGCTTCTTTAATACTCCCTAAATCAAAAATTTTCTGAATAATACGCTCTGAGCCAAGTCCCCATCCTCCATGCGCTGGTGCCCCAAGACGAAAAATATCTATATAATCTTTAAAATCTTCTGGTTTTAATCCCTTCTTCTTAATTTGTGTTTCGAGTAGCTCTGGGTCATGTATACGTTGCCCACCAGAAGCAATCTCCACTCCACGGAAAAGAAGATCGAAAGTCTCAGTATACTCAGGGTCAGTACTTGGCATACTATAAAAAGGTCGTAAGTGTGTTGGATAGTGTGTCAAAAACACCATGTCAGAATTATATTTTTCTTTCACATATAGACAGATAAGGCGCTCTCCTTCGCTATCTATATCCTTATCTTCAACTGTCTTACCGAATTCTTTTTCAAGAATATCTAAAGCATCATCAAGACGAATTCTTGGAATTGCCGCTCTTTCAGGAGCTACTGCTCCATACAAAGCCAACTGAGTCTGATTATGCTCACGAACATAGTCAAACATGCTGTGCATTGTTTCCTCCAAAACAACCATTACATCCTCTACAGAATCAATAAATCCCATTTCGGCATCAAACCCTGTGTATTCATTTACATGACGCGTTGTGTAGTGAGGCTCAGCACGAAACACAGTCCCTACTTCAAAAACTCTTTCAAAGGCACTCATTCCAGCCTGCTTATAAAACTGAGGGCTTTGAGCAAGATAAGCTTCTCTGTCGAAGTAATTTATTTTAAAGAAGTTTGCTCCTCCTTCAGTAGCAGCTTCTAGGATTTTAGGAGTTTTGATCTCCATAAAACCCTGAGCTCTCAAACTCTCTGAGTAAGAGTGCAATAACCCTGAATACGTCTCAAAGATAGCACGTATTTTTTCATTGCGAAGCGACAATGTACGATTATTGAGAAGAGTATCCAATTGAAGACCCATCTCTTTTTCCGTGACATCAATTGTAAGATCTATGGTTGGTCGAGAGAGAATAGTAAGGCTTTTGATTTCAACCTCTAGCATATCCGTAGGACCCGCTCCATCTTTAGCCTTACCAGGACGCTCTTTAATAAGCCCTTCTACAGAAACCACAAACTGCTGTCGCACTTCCTTGGCTGCTTCAAGAGTTTCCTCTGCATCTGGAAGGATAATTGCCTGCACTGTACCGCTACGATCACGCAAAACAAGAAACACGAGCTTTCCATGGTCTCTACGTACTTCTATCCATCCGCACAACTTCACGACTTCTCCTACATGATGAGGAGTATCCTGTATCAACACTCTATCCATACCTAGCACTACAATTTTGATATTTATAAAGCGCAGTCTCTATAAACATCAAAACTACATTATATTGTTTATAACTCCTTTAATCTCTTACACACTAGCTACACTAATCAAAATCGTAGTGCTAGGCATAAAATTCAATCTAGTTTTCCTTACTGGCAAAAAAATCATTTACTGCATACGTGAGCTCACTTGGTGTGATACGCGTTTTCTCAAACACATTTTGTACAAGCCCTGAGTCTAGAAAGGTTTTCAGGGTATCAGCTTCTACTGAAGCTGAAAAAAGGAATATCGGGATATTTTTACCCTCTTCTGTCTCACGAAGCTTGACTACCATTTCATGGCCATTCATACCAGGCATCAAGATATCAGAAATAATCATGTCGTAGCGATTAGTTATAGCTTCGTCATATCCTGCTTTACCGTCTCTAGCTATATTGAGGATATAACCCTCATCTTGCAAACGCTTGGCAAACATTTCTACGAAATCTTCTTGATCTTCAATCAGAAGAATTTTCTTGGCAGTA
>CAZYOT010000046.1:0-1265 GCA_964649305.1 uncultured Bdellovibrionales bacterium | reverse complement strand
AGTAGGCACCACAGTACTCGGAGCTGATTCTACAGATGCAAGATTACTAATAGCAGAAGCACTCATACTGAGTCGAGTTTCATTTTTACCCTGCTCAGTAAACTGTCGCAAGAATCGATTAACCTCTTCGATTACCTCTGAAGGAGAGAATTCTGTTTTGGAGATAAAGCCATTGGCACCAAGCTCAATGCACTGATCGCGGTCTTCCTGACTCGAAAGATTACTAAACACCACCACACGAAGGTCTTTTGGATATTCTGGCTTAGTACGAAGTTCACGAAGGACTTCCATACCACTCATTTCAGGAATCACTAAGTCAAGGAGAACAATATCAAAATGACTCTCAAGCACTGCCTTGAGCACTGCTTTACCAGTCACTACATTGACCACATCAAAACCACTGGCCTGAAACTTTTTTACATAGATTTCTCCGATAAACGGGTCATCTTCTACAAGGAGAACTCGAATCATATTTTTTGCAATTATTTATCCTAAGAATACCCTATTTATGGGCTTTTTACAAATTTACCCTGTTAGAGTTTCGGGTCAAAACTAATTAGTAAGCATCCAATTTGGAGAAGTCTCATTGAGCCTTGGATTGATATATGGGAGCTCAATAGTAAAGACAGAGCCTTTATCTTTACCCGGAGAATCAGCATAAATACGCCCTCCATGAGCTTCCACAAAGTTTTTACCCACATAAAGCCCCAGACCCGTACCTGAAACATCCAGGATATTGGTTTCCTTGCTACGCACAAACTTAGCAAAGAGCTTCTCTTTATTCTCTGGAGCAATACCTATACCGGTATCTGATACGGTGATAATAGCTCTATCTGTAGCCCCCACCAATTTCACATGTACACCACCGGTTGGCGTGTACTTGATGGAATTATCCACCAAGTTGGAGCAGACTTCCTGGATCTTACGGGCATCCATCATCATTTCAGGTAACTCTTTTTCAGGCAGCTCCAGTGTAAGTTCAAGACCTTTTTCTTGAGCATTGAGACGAAAGACCTCCACCGCTTCCTGAAGTACCTTTTCCATATGAGCCAGGTGGTAATTGTACTGCACGCGTCCAGCATCGATACGGGACACATTGAGCAAATCCTCTGCGAGATTGACCATACGGCTATTCACTAAGTACAGCTTATTGAGCACATCCTGCACAGTTGTACTGACTTCGCCATAAGAACCTTCGAGGATAAGTGAGATATATCCCTTGATAGCAGTGAGTGGAGTTCGAAGTTGATGTGAAGCAATAGAAA
>CAZYOT010000045.1:2010-5891 GCA_964649305.1 uncultured Bdellovibrionales bacterium | reverse complement strand
TGAAACGTTCTACCAAGCGGGCGCTCTTGCCAGTCTCTGTGAGAGCCACGATATACTTAGCGCGCACATTATTGGCCGTCTTGTAGACACTACGAGTAATAGAATCACTTATTGGCATTTCCGGATAATCAATCGGCTCTGGAATCTCGTTGGCCTGAGCCACGCGAGTCATCACGTCTACTGCTTCCACTGGAAATTCACCAAGCGTACTCTCCTCAGAAAGCATCACCGCGTCAGTACCATCATAGATGGCATTGGCAATATCAGATACTTCTGCGCGAGTTGGCACTGGACTATGGATCATAGACTCGAGCATCTGGGTAGCAGTAATCACTGGTTTACCAAGAGCATTACACTTGGCAATAATAACCTTCTGATAGACAGGTACGAGCTCAGTTGGTACTTCGATAGCTAAGTCACCACGAGCTACCATAGCGCCATCAGCCACTTCCAAGATAGCATCGAGGTTATCAATAGCTTCCTGAGTTTCAATCTTGGTAATAATTGGCACATAGTGAGGAGCCTTCTTCAAAAGCTTCTTTAGGTCCAAGACATCCTTGGCAGTACGCACAAAAGAAAGAGCCACGATATCGATTCCCTCTTCGATACCAAAGAGTAAATCTTTTTTGTCTTTAGCAGTAATAGAGCTGACAGAGAGGTAAGCGCCTGGGATGTTTACTCCACGACGAGCCTTGAGCTCACCACCCACTACTACCTTACAGAATATTTCTGTGCCTTTGACACTCTCGACTACCAATTTCTTCTTACCGTCATCCAGCATGATAATAGAACCCTTGCTCACTTCTTGCGGAAGCTTAGGATAGTTGATAGAAAAACGTGTCTCATCACCAATAATTTTTTCGGTAGTAAGAGTCACCTTCTTACCATTTTTGATAGTGATACGCTCTGTAGTGTATTCACCAGTGCGAATCTTAGGGCCAGAAAGATCAAGAAGAACTGGCAAAGATACCCCGAGCTTTTTCTCTACAATACGAGCATTTTTGATACGAGCACGATGCTCAGCATGATCTCCATGGCTCATATTAAGGCGCATGACATTGAGACCGGCTTTGACCAGTTTCTCAAGCATTTCGACTGACTCTGTACGTGGTCCAATAGTGGCCACAATCTTGGTTTTCTTCTTGATTGGCATCATAAATACATATTTATTAACAGGCTTCAAATTATAAAGTAAAAAGAGGCTTCTGACAAGCCTCTTTTGTTCATTTTATGCACCTAGGCTACTCGAGTATGTTCTGGAGCATTGATAGCTCCACACTTCTTATATTTCAGCCCGCTGCCACAAGGACATGGATCATTACGTCCGATGAGTTCGGTATTGTGAATAGGCGCAGTCTTAGCAGTTGGCTGATTGGTAGATGTCTCACCGCCAAACTGCTCGATATCCTCACTAGCTCCCGTAAAAGTCAGATTCCTTTTCTCTTCCACTGGTACCTGTCCGACACTTGGCTCAAGCTTGAGAATAGTTGAGAGGAAAGTCTTGCGTACCGCATCCATGAGACCAAGAAACATATCATACGCTTCACGCTTATACTCGATAAGTGGGTCCTTCTGGGCAATGCCACGAAGTCCGATTCCCTGTCGCAGATAATCAATCTCATCGAGATGATTCATCCACAAAGTATCGAGTGAACGAAGGTAGAGTGCTCGCTGAATAGTATCCCAAGTTTCTTTGGTGAAGGCTTTTTCTTTGTCCGTCTGGATAACTTTCATCTCGCCTACCAGGTATTCTAGGATCATCGAACGTTTCTCTGTTTCATCTTTAGAACGATCATCACGGATAGCAATGAGTTTCGTCAGGCCCTTTTTGTCATCAAAAATCGGAGCTAGATTATTGACCTCACCAATAATATCCTCTAACTGCCACAAGCTGTCTTCCCCTGCGCAATGAAAAGCTATAAGATGGTCAAACTCTTCTGAGAGAAGTTTTCGAGTTTCATCACGGAAATCGCTCGACTTAAGCACTGCTTTACGTTTTCGGTAGACCACTTCACGCTGCTTATTCATGACATCGTCGTACTCCAAGACATGCTTACGCATATCAAAGTTGTAACCTTCAATTTTGGACTGAGCACTTTCAATAGTCTTAGAAATGAGACCGTTTTGGATAGGCTCATCATCTGGAAGGCCAAGCTTGGTCATCATACCCTGCATGCGGTCACCGCCAACACGACGCATCAGTTCATCCTCAAGTGACACATAGAACTGTGAAGCTCCCGGGTCACCCTGACGTCCAGCACGTCCACGAAGCTGATTGTCGATACGGCGGGCTTCGTGACGCTCAGTACCAATAATAAAGAGTCCTCCAAGCTCCTTCACGCCCTCTCCAAGTTTGATGTCCGTACCACGACCAGCCATGTTGGTAGCAATCGTTACATTGCCTTTCGGGCCAGCCTGATTGATAATCAGAGCCTCTTTCTCATGTTGCTTGGCATTAAGTACTCGATGCTCAATACCTTCACGGGTCAAGAGAGCGCTTAGGTATTCTGATTTTTCGATAGCAATAGTACCGATAAGAATTGGCTGTCCAGTCTTGGTAATTTCCGCCACACGCTTAGTGATAGCTCGAAACTTCGCCTCTTCGTTTTTGTACACGACATCTGGATAGTCCTTGCGCTGCATACCACGATGAGTAGGAATTTCTACTACATCTAGTTCGTACACCTTGGCAAATTCTTCTGCGGATGTACTGGCTGTTCCGGTCATACCAGAGAGCTTATCGTACAAACGGAAATAGTTCTGGAAAGTAATGGTAGCCAGTGTACGTGTTTCTTTTTGGACAGTCACACTTTCCTTGGCTTCAATAGCCTGATGAAGTCCCTCGCTGTATCGACGACCTGGCATGAGACGACCAGTAAAGTCATCCACGATTATCACCTGGCCCTCCTTAACCACATAGTCACGATCGAGCTTGAAGATAATTTCTGCCTTAAGTGACTGCTCGAGGTGATGTACATACTCCACATTGCCAGAAGCATACATATTACCCATTCCGAGCATACGCTCTACTTCAGTAATGCCCTCATCAGTCAAGGTGACTACTTTCATTTTTTCATCTACGGTATAGTGCTTCTCAGCTTGCAGCTTCGGAACGATACGAGCAAAGCGCTCAGAAAGCTTACCTGACTCTGAAGCAGGTGCAGAAATAATCAACGGTGTACGTGCTTCATCAATAAGGATAGAGTCCACTTCATCGACAATCGCGAAATGCAGGTCTCTCTGGACCATGTCTTCTAGGCTTGAAACCATGTTGTCACGCAGGTAGTCAAACCCGAACTCATTGTTGGTACCATAGGTGATATCACATGCATAAGCCTCACGACGAGTGACCGGCATGAGATTGGCTGTCTCGATACTCACTTCATCCGTATCTGCCACATTGGTGGTGTACTGATATGAGACTCCCTGGCCTACAATACAGGCGGTAGTCAGCCCTAGAGCTTCATACACACGGCCCATCCAGTTGGCATCACGCATAGCCAAGTAATCATTCACCGTTACCACGTGCACACCTTTACCGGTCAAAGCATTGAGGTAAATAGGTAATGTCGAGGTTAAGGTCTTACCTTCACCTGTTTTCATTTCAGCAATCTTTCCCTGGTGCAGTACCACACCACCAAGCATCTGTACATCATAATGACGTTCACCTATCACACGACCAGCTGCTTCACGCACCAAAGCAAACGCTTCGGGCAAAAGCGCATCGGCTGTCTCGCCATAACGGATACGTTCCTTGAAACTTTCTGTCTTGGCTTTGATATCATCGTCGGAGAGTTGCCTGTATTCTTCTTCGAGGGCATTGACTTTGTCTACCAAGGGGCGAATCTTACCCACTACACGCTCGTTCGATCCAAATATTT
>CAZYOT010000045.1:0-2000 GCA_964649305.1 uncultured Bdellovibrionales bacterium | reverse complement strand
AGGCCATCTTTTTCTATCAGTAATTTAAAATCGTGCATCTTCATCTACGACCAGCTTTTTCTTGAGTGAACGCTCACTCCTCAGATCTAGGTCTCGTTTCTTGTTACGAAGCTTCGTAATTTGTCCTTCGAGCTCATCGGTCACGGCGTCTATGGAAGCTTCGATACTCTGGGTAGTTTCTTCGGCTCGAAACAGCTCTCCATGTTCACTTACCATTACTTCTACACGAAAAGTCTTGTCGGGTGCTTCACCTACTTCTACCTCAAACAAAGCGCTCCCATCAACGAGTTTTGCCAAGCGCTCAAGTTTTTTCTCGATATAAGCCGTAGAACGTTCATCCTTCGTGTCACCTTTATAGAGAAATCGGGTTTTCATAGCGGTATTTTTAGTATTTAGGTATCTACAGTATAGAACTGAAAGAGCTCCCAGGCAAGCCTTGGAACTCTTTTTTGCTTTTATTTAAGCCTAAAATATTTCTACTACCTTAGAGCCCATTCATCAACTGAGTAGTATCAGAAAGAGTGCCTAGAAGGGCTGGAATGGCAAACATCAGTCCAATCAGTGGCAGGAGAAAAAATACCAGCGTGCTCACCATGGTAAAAAGAAAATATTTACGGGTTTTTTCGACTGAAATATATATCTGCCCAAGCTTTTCATCTTGTGCTTTGAGTCTGACCTCAAGTTCTTGATCCATAGTTTTTTTAATTAATAATTTTAGTGAGTAACTCCGGAAATTCTCTGGTGCCCATTTCTCCTAATGTGAAGTGACCTTTATCGGTAAACTCTTTTGTCTCCACTCCATCACATCCTAACCGTATCATCTTCACGCTATCAAGAATATCTTTATCGTCATCGGTTGAGACAAAAATAGTCACTCCCGAAGTAGATGCAACTAAGTTGCGTTTAATAGAAAAATCAAAAAATTCTGGTATATGGTCGCCATCAGGATCAAGGTACGGCGCTACCAGTATCACCTTGCCTACTCGCACGTCATTCTCAGAGAGATAGCGGACTAGGAACCCTGCTCCACAGCTATGTCCCACGAGTACTGTCCCTTCATCAAGTTTATATTTCTCAAACACTCCCCTCCACGCCTCATAGACTGGATGATATGGCTCCGGGAGTTCTGGTGTAGCTACTTCATAGCCCTGCTTTTCTAGTTCAGCCCCAAGCCACGGCAACCAGTGATGCTCTGACTCATGGCCATCATATTCTTCCTTACTATCACTCATTCCATGTAAGATAATCGCCTGTTTCATATTGTTTCCTTTACTTAGAAGCTAAGCTTCTAAGTAATTAGATTTTTTCTAATTTATAAACATCGTACGCTATTTCATCATATGGATGTACAGCTTTCATAGCCTGGATAACGGCATCTAATAATTCTTCATTAACTGTAATTTCTATTCGTTCTTCTTCTACTACTTCGGGCATACCAATACTTCCTATATGTGGCTGAGCACCATCAAGTGGCAAAAATCTTCCCTGCCCACGAGAAGAAAAACTACAATGCGAATAATTACCTATCTTCCCACCACCTGTACTCCCAATAGCCTCCCGCACAATATCTGCGTGAGTAAGTGGTACGTAGACTACAAGTTTATATTTCATAATCTTTACTAACCCCTAACAACTAATACCTATCACCTTGTCTAGAATCCTACCATCTGTACCTCTTCCTGAAGGCGCACTCCAAGCTCGTCACGGACGCGGGTCTTTATGAGTGATGCCAGCATCACCACATCACTGGCTGTAGCCTTACCAGTATTCACGATATAATTGGGGTGATGAAGACTCACTTGGGCACCACCAATTTTCTTACCACGAAGACCTACATGGTCAATGAGCCAGCCAGCGGGCAGCTTACCATTCTTAGAAGGGAAACCCTTCTCTTCCATAAACTCATCGAGAAGTGTTTGATTATGTACCGTTGGGTTCATAAAAAATGATCCAGCACACCAGGCATCCTGAGGGTGCTTGCTCTCACGAGCGGCTATGGT
>CAZYOT010000044.1:1245-6092 GCA_964649305.1 uncultured Bdellovibrionales bacterium | reverse complement strand
GCGGAAGAAATCCCTCACAGTGAACATATTGATACGATCTCTATTTGAGCGGGGAAGTACGGACTTTACACGAACTCTATGAATCCATTATAGACAGTATTCCCGAAATTGGCTTACTAGAGAGAAAGATAGCCAATTTTACACCTTTACAATCCTCCCTCTCTCTTGCGGAAATAGTTTTATAACCGCTAGTATATGGCTATATCTTTGAATCCTATGGAAGAAGAGAGCGAAATTGAGAAAATTAGCAGTATCCTGGAGGATAGCGAGAATAAAGATTCTTCCCTTGAAGACGGAAAGGTTATTGACCGTGATGGAGATGTAATCACTCTCGATAATGAAGGCCTGAAACAACAGGAATAATTTTCACGAACTTCATTCGTAGAGCTCTAGTAGACTCTATCAGAAATTCTTGGAACCAGCTTGTGAGAGGGCTAGAGGAGTGGAATCTCCTCGGTAGGCAACAGAGTGAATTCTTAGCCAATTAACTACCCTGAGAGAACGGAACAAATACCTTATTATTGAGGAGGAAGAATTCGCATTTGGTCTGAATCGGGGCCAAAGTGTGAGCCAAGCTGCGAGGAGTCGATGAATGGTGCGGTTATAGTATAGGTGTTTACTCGTTCCTGACGGATTTTTCTCAATTTGTCTGACTCAAGGTAGCAGTCTTTACAACCCAAGCCAACACTATCTGATAGCTCCGTTGGTATTTGTGGTGAATCGGTACTCAAATCGCAAAGTAAGGTCACGCCCTCAGCCTGTGAAGGCCCAATACCTTCATCATTTACTTTCCAAAGACCCGCTGTAAGGCCCATGTCGTTGAAAGAAAAAATGTAGTATTGATATCTCCCTGGATTTCCGTAGTAGTATTGTTCATTATATGAAATCCTTCTTGCCCCACATCCACCTGCAATACTGATTGGTTCACCCGCAATTTTATCAATGTCAGAAAATCGGGTTTTTCCTAAGACGACCTTATCTTCGGTAGATTTCGGGAGAGGATTTGGAAGCGTAAGAGACGGATTGACTTTAGGGTCAGTCGTAGTTACTGAGAAAGCGAGAACGTTACCGTTCTCATCTACTGCAGCTACAACAAATAAGGGACTTAAATCAAAGACGTACGATTTCTTTGCTACGGGGGTACCCTCTCGTTTAGTAGCTACTTTCTCAAGGTTGATGAAAATCGGGCTCCCTAACCTGCTAATAAAATAATCGATGTGCATCCCTGGCGCTAGTTGTTGCACATCTCTTAAAATTTTTGACTGTCTTCCAAGTGTCTCATAGTACCAATCCTGTACAATCTCTACTCCTTGGGAAATGGTTATCAAAGAAGAAAGTAAGAAGAGAACGAAAGCAAAGAGCAAAAACCCAGAAGATGTTTTTACACTTTGGGCCAAATTGTTTAGATAGTCTTTAGGAAGAAAATGGCTCCCTTTAGTTAACTTTTTTTCTTTACTCATAACTCTAGAAAGAAGCAATAGGGCAGTTAGTTTTTCGGTACTTGAGGCAGCAAGTCCTTCAGTTTCAAAAATTCATCCGATAGCTCTTGTCTTGAAACAACAACGCTATCACTGATATGCCAAGCAATACCCCTCTTAGTATCTAATATTGGGTAAGCAATAGGAAAATCAGTAGCTTCGTGCTTTTTACTTGGCTCCATTTTTGCCAGAGGTATTCTTACTCTTTCAAAGAAGTGTTTTACTTTTCGAATATTTTCCGCAGCTTCTTTGTTTGCTTGAGTAGGATTAACCGATGCTTCTCTATCAGCTAACTGTGAAAGCGTCCTAATAGCCTCGTAAGCACCAAGAACCCAAAGATAGGCTTGAGTAAAACTTTTAGTTAGTCCTAAATTGAATTCAATCGAATTTCTAGAAGACTCTGAGCGAATACCTTGAAGTATTTCCGCATCTCTTTCTATCAAGTCTAAATCTAACCGACCGAGGCCCTGAACCATAGGCATGAAAAATTTTTCATAAGCACTCATCTGTGCGGACAACTGAATCCAGTCTATGAGAGTATGCATAATATATTTATTCTTGTTCCTGCTGCCTTTTTGTTTCACCCAAATCTACATTTTGCGAATTTTCTTCAACAATAGCCCGAATAGTGTCGGTAGAGGAGAAAACAAAATTAATAAGTCGAGCCGCTATTTTATCATAAGAAGGAGTTGAGCCTCCAATATCACACCAAACCTTCCAGACTTTTTCTCTGTCCTCTTTCTCAACTATTTCATCTATACGGTAAAAGGTTACCTCTAATGTCCGCCTAAGTCGCTTCTTTTCCCAATAGTCATCAGGCATATCTTTTAGAACCTTTGGCATCAGATGCCTAACACTCTTTAGTTTCTTTTCAACTTCTTCATCAGTGAAATAACCTGGTGGTGTCGGTATAAACAGATTAAATTCATCTCCATAAACAGACATAGTGGTCCCTTTCTGCCATGGCCTTTTAACATGTTCGATGAACTCATTCCTATAAGCCTTCAACTGATAGTAGAGCCAGAAAATATCCTTTCTATGCTTTTCCCATACAGGTTGAAGTAGTCCTTTATCCTTATTTCCTGCAATGACATCGTAGAGACGATGGAAATCAAAAAACTCAGGATTTTTTAATCCGAGAAGGTATCCTATCGTAAAACTCCACTGGTCAAGTAAGATTTTCCCGAATATGTAAAGGCTCTCCAAGTCTAATCTCATGGACTGAGTTAAACTGTCGTGTTCTTGAGCTATAGTCTGAAGTTTTTTGGAAAGTTTACGCCTAAAAGTCTTAGGTTCGTGTTTGATTCTAAGAATTCCAAGCTCAGTCAATCTCTTGCGACTTTTACCCAGTCTCGTGATGATTTTCTTGAAATCTTTTAAGCGTTCTAGCAGATATGAGTGATGATAAAAAAGAATGTAAGCTCCCTCTGGCTCTTTAGTCATTTTTCTGACCGAGGCAAGCATTTCGCTCTGCTTTTCAATGACTATGTCGGCCATTTCTAACATGGCCATGATATTCACTGGCAAAGGAGCTAACATTTTTGCGATATTCATTGCTTCTGCTTGATTTCCTGCGGCCAACCACTTTGCGCCAGCTTCTCGAAATAATTCGTTTCTTTTATTTCTGCCCGCCGTCATCATCCCTTTAGCGTAAAGAATCTGAGCCTCCGTTTCTTCTTTACCGTATTTATCTTGTGTCATCTCCGTAGCAGCCAAAGCCATCTCCAATTCCTTTAAAGATTCTTTCGGCCCCAAGACAGTCTTTGCCTTTATTTGATGAAGAAGCGCCTTGGTTTTGTAAGATAGTTCCTCTTGGCCAGACAACTCACCTTCCTTAGCCATCAATTCAGCTTCTTTAAGGGTTCTATCATCAAGAATTTCATATTCAAATGTCCCATACATGTGATGAAGGGCCATAAGCGAGTGATACTCCTTCTCTTTTCCTAGTTCCTTATTAAGCTGTGCCGATTCAAGAAAAAGCTGACGCATTTGCTTTTTATCTTTGTTCGACAATTTCAGCTTTCTTCCTAAGACCTCAAGTTGAAGTGTTTTTGCTCCCTCAGATTGTTCATCTTCAACTTTAAGTAAATACTCACGAGAAGCCTCAAATTCAATAAGTGCTTTAACATCATCCTTTTCTGCGATGCCCCTTTTGCGATAGTAAAGACTTTTTAGAATATGGTGAATCTGTTCTTTCTCTGGATTCTTGCTTTTTAGGTATGTTTCTGCCGATTTGAGTAAGAAGTCTAAATTTTCAGTTTTCTGGAAATCATGAAAAAGGTTTTCTGCTTCAGCATCAAACTCATCATGGAATGTAGATATTTTTGGCTTGGCACCTTCAGCCATAAGAAACAGAGAGAATGAAATTGATTTATTCTACAACAAAATTAGACCATTAGTAAGAGTCATGGGGAGGGCAATTTTGGTTGCTATTTGGTAGAGAAAAATGATATCTTTGCAATGCAACACCCAGCTAAATACCATCCTCTTTGTGGGTGGGATTGTGCCTAGAAAGGGCAATCCTACAACAATTGGGCATAATCGTTCAGTTGGGTGTTGCAACCAGTAGGGTTGCCTTTTTTATATCCATACTTCTAACTCTGAACTCTATGAGTAAAGGTAAAAAAGCATTTTTTGGTATCTTAGGTGCTTTCGTTATCCTCATTATGATTGGAGCAATTTTTGGGGAGA
Organism: uncultured Bdellovibrionales bacterium; assembly: GCA_964649305.1. Classification (GTDB taxonomy): domain Bacteria; phylum Patescibacteriota; class Minisyncoccia; order Moranbacterales; family UBA1568; genus UBA1568. Next base: position 1,923 of record CAZYOT010000044.1, on the reverse strand, counting down.
ATAAGCCAGAACAGGCTGATTCCTCGCAAAGTGCTAATTCAACCGTGTCTCAAGGGCCTGAAAAACCAATGGAGCAACAAGGACAGAAAGCCGAGGAGATTAAATACAAGGAGGATAGGCTAAGGGCCTTATCGGTCATTCAGGCTTACAGAACAAACCATATTATTAGCCAGGGAACCAAATTTGAAATCAATGCAGGAACCTTGCTAGACCAGGTCTTTAGCAAACAAAAAGAATCTCACCTTATTCGAGAAGATAGCCGATGGGTGGCGCTCAAAGATGGTGGCAGGTATGTGGTTATGTATCATGGCAATTTTAGTAGCGTAGAAGGTGGTCTGGGCTCGAATAATCCTCAGTGGGTAGTTCTACCTCAAAAAGACCTTGAGACCTTCTCAGACGCGAAAATTCACGCTCTAAATGGAACAGCCAAAGCCTATACTCCAGAATTGGGAGAAGTCGCCATCCAGGATAACGGTTCCTCAAAGGCGCTGAAGCTCTATCTTCGCTGGGAATCTCTCATGGAGGAGAATGATTGGGATGAAACTAAGAACCAGGCTAATTTGGATAGGGTAGCGAAAGAGTTCAGGGTATCAAGTGAGGAGGCAGATATGCTGTTCTCTCAGGGACAGAAAGAAAGGGATGGCCAGGGAAAGAGCAAAATGGATGAAAGAGGAGATG
>CAZYOT010000044.1:0-1235 GCA_964649305.1 uncultured Bdellovibrionales bacterium | reverse complement strand
AAGAATCATTCAGCTTCTTCAGGAACAAGGTGATTTATATATTGGTAAATAAGCGAAAAAAATCAGGGGTACCCCCATCTGAAAAAGGCGTGCCTGTATTCAGATGGCCAAAAAAATTATAAAAAAATATAGTTACACATTTGTTATTCTCCCGTGATTTACCAACAAAACTGATTTTTCTTTGATTTTGCTTTTCTTAAGCCAATAAGTCGGTATTTTTAGCTAGCTTATAGTACGGGTATAGTATGAGTAATAGGAAAGAGTGGCGTACACTTACGTCCAGTTAAAGATATGGCTTTAAAATCCACAGATAACCTGTAGGAGGAGAAGTATGGATTTAATAAAAAATCCAGCCGACCTGATAAAAATATTTCAGGATGGCATTACTCAAAGAGATGAAGCGCAAGATACGAAAAAATTTCGGTATGTTATTTATGTTCGCAAATCTTCTGAAAGTGCCGAAAAGCAAGTTCGCTCACTGGGAGACCAGATACTAGAGTGTAGGGAAAAGGCTGAGGATTTAGGCCTAACAGTCATTGGTCCTCCAATACAAGAGCCTTCGTCTGCGAGCGAGCCAGACATTCGAGAGAAGTTTAGAGGAATGTTGGAAGACATAAAGAAAGGTAAATACGATGGGATTATTGCTTGGCATCCTGATAGACTTGCACGAAACATGAAGGATGCAGGTGAGATTATCGACCTGCTTGATAAAAAGATAATTAAAGACTTGAAGTTTGTTAGCTTTTCCTTTGATAACACAACTGCTGGAAAGATGCTTCTTGGAATCACCTTTGTACTTTCTAAGCAATACTCAGACCAATTGGGAGATAATGTAAGGAGGGGGAATAAAAGAAGCATCGAGGAGGGAAAGTATATAGGAAACAAAGCGCCTCATGGTTATTACAAGGATAGAAATCAGCTCCTTAGACCAGACGGCGAGAATTTTATTTTGATACAGCACGCTTTTAATTCGAAAATAGAAGGACGAAAAACACTTGAGGAGATAGCTGAGTACCTGAATGAAAACGGATATTCAATCAGAGATAGCAGTGGAAAATTCAAAAAGTACAAAATGACGAAACAAAGAGTCTCTGACTTTCTCCGCAATCCTATATATACTGGTGTCCTTGTTCACGGAGAAAACACCGCCGACCTGACAGAGTTGTTTGATTTCGTCCCTGCTATTACAGTTGAACAGTTTCTATCTATAAATAAGTTTTCTGATTTTAAATCTC
>CAZYOT010000043.1:0-6125 GCA_964649305.1 uncultured Bdellovibrionales bacterium | reverse complement strand
TACCCCATGGAGTCTTCGGATGCATACCAATTGGCTGACGTCCTTCTCCACCACCATGCGGGTGATCTACTGGGTTCATAGCAGAACCACGGACTGCTGGGCGCTTGTTCATATGACGAGCACGTCCAGCCTTACCGATAGTCACTGCACTGTGTTCAAAATTACTTACTTGGCCGATGGTAGCATAACAATCCTTATTCACCAAACGGATTTCTCCAGAAGTCAGCTTCACCTGAGCCATTGGACCATCAAGTGCCATAAGGGTTGCCTGAGTTCCAGCACTACGGACAATCTGTCCACCCTTACCTAGTTTCAATTCAATATTACAAATAATGGTTCCGGTAGGGATATTCTTGAGCGGAAGTCGGTTGCCATCTTCAATTGGAGAATCTTCTCCAGAAACTACCATCTGACCTGCGCGCATTTTCTGAGTAGCCAAGATATAGCGCTTCTCACCGTCCACATAGTTGATCAAAGCAATCAAGCCTGAGCGGTTTGGATCTTTTTCAATGCTGGCAATTTTACCAGGGATACCAAGTTTGTCCTGACGGAAATCAACAACACGAAAACGACGCTTGTGCCCACCACCCTGGTGACGCACAGAAATCTTCCCGTGTGATCGTCCAGCACGCTTCTTGTACGGTGCCAAAAGAGACTTCTCTGGAGCACGGTCAGTCACAGCCTCTGGCTTGACCACAGACATGTTGCGGCGACCCGCGTTATTTCTTTTGTAGATTTTTATTGCCATAACGTTCTGTATCGGAAAATGTTACAATCCTGCTTTAAAAAGTTCTAATGACTGACCTTCTGAAAGAGTGACATATGCCTTCTTTACAGATTTTTGCTTACCAGGAGTCTGACTGCGACCAAAAGCCTTAGTTTTCCCTGGAAGGTTCACAATGTTCACTGCTACTACATCTACACCATACACTTCCTTGATAGCACGCTTCACTCCAAGCTTGGTAGCAGTACTAGCAACATGAAAAACATATTTACCCTTAGCACCTTCTACATATGCCTTCTCAGTGATACGTGGCTTGAGAAGTACACGAAAAGCCACACCTGTCTGATTAACAGTAGCTGTTTTTGATGTCTTCTTGGTAGTTTTCTTTGTCAGTGTTGCCATAGTCGTAAAATTATTTCTCCCAAGCAGTAAAACGTTTAGCGAGAGCCTCAATACCAGCTACTGATGTTAGTACGTATTCGCTATTCAAAAGTTCTACTACGTTTAAGTTATCAGCCAAAGTATTCTTGGTGCGTAGAGTGTTGCGAACGATACGAGCAGAAGCAAACTCATCTTGAGCAAAAGCTACTACTACGCTCTTGTTCTCCATACCGAGAGCCGTACGAGTAGCCACAAATGACTTGGTCTTCATTTCCGGAAAGCTGAGTGTCTCAAGCAGTACCAATTTACCAGCGCGAATCTTTTCGGCCAAAGCAATCATCACTGCTTTCTGACGCATCTTCTTGTTGGTTTCTTTACCGTAGTTTTCTTCTTTGCGAGGACCAAATACCACACCACCTTTACGCCACACCGGGTTACGGGTTTCACCTACGCGAGCACGTCCTGTTCCCTTCTGCTTCCAAGGCTTCTTACCAGAACCAGCACGCTCTGAACGATCCTTCGTGTGAGCAATGGTCTGACGCTCATTAGCAGTCAAGGCGACATATACCTGATGAAGCAATACATCATTTGATGGCAAACCAAACACTGCTTCTGAGAGCTCGATGTCTTTGGTCTTCTTACCAGAAAAATTGTTGACGGCTACCTGTATCATAAAATTCTTTAGTTTATGCTCCCACTATCTTAACAATACGTCCATTGACTCCTGGCACAGCACCCTTGACTCCGAGGAGACCTTCTTCAGCATTAACATAGACTACCTGTAAATTCTGGACGGTCATTTTGTCTCCACCCATACGGCCAGCCATACGACGACCCTTGATCACGTGCTCAGGGAAAGTAGCTCCAATAGAACCAGGCTTACGCATATCATGCTTACGTCCATGAGAAGCAGGGGCTCCACGGAAATTGTAACGCTTGACTACACCCTGAAAACCTTTGGCCTTTGTAGTACCAGTGATATGTACTTTCTCTCCTACACTAAACTGGTCCACTGCGAGCGTAGAACCTTCTTCAATAGCTTCAAGTTCCTTAAGAGCAGCTGCCTTAGTCTCTTCAGTCTTATTCTTATCTACACGGAATTCGCTGACTACATTTTTGCGGCTGGTTTTTTCAGTCTGCAACTGAAGAGCAGAATAACCATTCTTAGCCTCAGTTAATTTGAGACTGACTTTGTTTGGAGTACACTCGATAAGAGTCACATTTAAAGCACCCTTTTCCTCATCAAAAAGAGTAGTCATTCCTAGTTTTTTGCCGATCAGAAATTTCATATCGTTCAAACTACATTTAGTAAACAAAAAACTGACTTTCAAAACTAGCCAGTTTCTCTTAGAAAAAAGAAACGTTGGCCCGTACAGTATCCATTCCACTTCTGAAACTTTGCTACGAGGATTGGACTAGCACGAGTTACTGGTGAAGACTTCTTCTCAACAACACATCTCTTAAAAGATAGGCTCTTGAGAAGAAATCTCCTCTTAAATTACATTTTTATTTCCACGTCGACTCCTGCTGGGAGATCGAGGTTGGTAAGGTTATCAATGGTTTTGGCAGATGGATTCACAATGTCGATAAGACGCTTGTGGACACGCATTTCAAACTGATCGCGAGAATTCTTGTGAACAAAAGTAGATTTGTTGACAGTCATTCTGTGAATCTCTGTTGGGAGTGGCACTGGACCAGTAATTTCGGCACCTGTGCGTTCTGCTGTTTCGACAATTTTACGAGCCGATTGGTCAACAATCTTATGATCGTACGCCTTAATCTTAATGCGTACTCGGAGCGTATTTTGTGCAACTTCTGTTTTTTTCATGAGAGTCTTTAAATATACTTGTGTTCCTTTTCAAGTGAACATTGGTGGGGACAATGTTGTCATTGTCCGCCACACAGTTACCTCGAAATTTACTTGATAACCTTTACTACTACACCAGCACCTACTGTGCGTCCACCTTCGCGGATAGCGAAGCGTGATCCGTCTTCGAGAGCTACTGGAGCAAGCAATTTAACCTTAAAGTTAATTGTATCACCAGGCATTACCATTTCAGTTCCTTCTGGAAGCTCTACTTCTCCGGTTACGTCAGTTGTACGAATGTAGAACTGAGGCTTGTAACCCTTGAAGAAAGGAGTATGACGTCCACCTTCTTCCTTAGAAAGGATATAGACTTCTGCTTCAAATTCAGTGTGAGGAGTGATAGAGCCAGTCTTAGCAAGCACCTGTCCACGCTCTACATCTTCCTTCTTGATACCACGGATGAGGAGACCAGCGTTGTCACCACACATACCCTTATCAAGAGACTTGTTGAACATTTCAATACCAGTTACAACAGTCTTCTGAGTGTCGCGGAGACCAACGATTTCTACTTCTTCGTTCAAGTTGATAATACCACGCTCGATACGTCCGGTAACTACAGTACCACGACCTTCGATTGAGAAGATGTCTTCGATAGGAAGCAAGAAAGGCTTCTCAGTATCACGAACAGGCTCAGGGATCTTGGTATCAAGAGCAGCCATCAAATCCCAGATAGGCTTAGCTTCTGCACTGTCAGCGTCTGTAGACTCAAGAGCCTTCAAAGCTGATCCGCGAACTACCGTAGCGTTAGCGCCATCAAATTCATATTTAGAAAGGAGTTCACGCACTTCTTCTTCTACAAGGTCTACGAGCTCTGCGTCGTCTACCATATCTACCTTGTTGAGGAAAACTACGATTTCTGGCACACCAACCTGACGAGCCAAAAGGATGTGCTCGCGAGTCTGAGGCATAGGACCATCAGTAGCTGAAACTACGATGATAGCACCATCCATCTGAGCAGCACCAGTGATCATGTTTTTGATATAGTCAGCGTGACCAGGACAGTCAACGTGAGCATAGTGACGAGCGTCAGTTTCGTATTCACAGTGAGCGGTAGCAATAGTAATACCACGATCACGCTCTTCAGGAGCCTTGTCGATTTCATCAATACCACGTTCTTTTGCAAAACCCTTCATGCTCAAAACATGCAAGATAGCTGCAGTAAGAGTAGTCTTACCATGGTCAACGTGACCGATAGTACCGACGTTTACGTGGGGTTTAGTGCGCTGAAACTGCTCTGCCATATATTTAGTGGACCATACAGTTTTTCTTTCTAATAAAGAAAATATGCAGGTATATTCCTAAAAAATTAGTTCTTATAATTATTTTTACTTTTTTGCTCGTTTTTCCTTTTTCTAAGGTGTTTTTTACTCAGAAAAAGAAAAAAGCTTGTTCAAAAAGCGTCACAAAGAATAATAACAACTGGTCCGAATATTGTCAAGCTTTATGGCCTTTTTTTCTTTCTAATTACCCCCCTTTTAGCTTTATCCTTTATTTAAAAGAAAAATAATCAAAAACTACTCATCCATCTCTATTCCGTCTTCTCTGAAAATCTTTATTCACTTTGAAATGAACATTCTAAAAAAAATAATTGAGAGCAGTATCAATGACTATTACTCTAGAAAAACAAAAAACCGTCTCTTGCAAGACGGCCTTTTAATTTCAAGTACTTTATTCTGAAGACTTACCAGCAGTACGAGTACCGATGATTTCCTGAGCTACATTAGATGGTACTTCAGCATAGTGTCCGAATTCCATAGCGTAGCTAGCACGTCCCTGGCTCATAGAGCGCATCTGGGTAGCGTAACCAAACATAGATGAGAGCGGTACTTCAGCATGAATTTCTTTCACAGCAGCAGCACCTTCTCCACGAGGAATCATTTCTTTGATGATACCGCGCTTTGATGAAAGGTCACCCACCATATCACCCATGAACTGTTCTGGAGTAGTCACTACTACCTTCATCACAGGCTCTAGGATAACTGGCTTAGCCTTCTTGGCAGCTTCTTTGAATGCGAGTGATCCAGCAACACGGAAAGCTGCTTCTGAAGAGTCAACATCATGGTATGATCCATCAAATACAGTGGCCTTGATATCTACCGTTGGGTAGCCAGCGAGCACACCAGTTTCCATCGCTTCCTGAATACCCTTATCGATAGGCTTGATGAATTCCTGAGGAATAGCACCACCCTTGATTTCGTCAGCAAATTCATACCCTTCTCCTGGTTCTTGTGGTTCGAGGCGTAGCCAACAATGACCATACTGTCCACGTCCACCGGACTGACGTACAAACTTACCTTCAGCTTCTGACTTCATACGGATAGTTTCACGGTAAGCTACCTGAGGACGACCCACGTTCACTTCTACCTTGAATTCACGCTTCATACGGTCTACCAAGATATCGAGGTGAAGCTCACCCATACCTGAAAGAATGGTCTGACCGGTTTCTACATCAGTACGCACACGGAAAGTAGGATCCTCTTCCATCAATTTCTTCAATGCTACACCCATCTTCTCCTGGTCAGCCTTGGTCTTTGGCTCCACAGAAATATCAATCACTGGTTCTGGGAAAACAATAGACTCAAGGATCACTGGATAATCAATATCACAAAGAGTATCTCCAGTCGTGGTCACTTTCATGCCCACCAAAGCTCCAATATCACCAGCAGTGAGTTCTTCAATTTCTTCACGTGAGTTTGAGTGCATACGGAGAATACGTCCGATACGTTCTTTCTCACCCTTAGTTGAGTTGAATACATATGAACCAGCCTTGATCGTACCTGAGTACACTCGGAAGAAAGTGAGCTGTCCTACAAAAGGATCAGTCGCTACCTTGAAAGCCAAAGCAGAGAATTTTTCGCTATCATCAGTCTTGCGCTCAATCGGCTGCTCAGTCTTGGCATCAATAGCAACTACCGGAGGGATATCGAGTGGAGATGGAAGGTAATCTACCACTGCATCCAATACCAACTGTACACCCTTGTTACGAAGAGCTGTACCAGTAAATACCGGGATAAGACGTACATCCACTACTGCCTGACGCAAAGCCTTCTTTAGCTCCTCAACAGAAATTTCTTCTCCGCTCAAGTACTTTTCAGTCAAAGCATCATCAGTCTCAGAAATTTTTTCCACCATTTTCTCCCGCCACTCTTTGGC
>CAZYOT010000042.1:0-6304 GCA_964649305.1 uncultured Bdellovibrionales bacterium | reverse complement strand
TTGGCAAGCGGCGCTAAAACAAAAAAAGGCTTATTTAATTTATTCCAAAAATTCATAGATATACAGAATACCCTAGTATAGAAAGTTTTATAAAAAAAGAGAAGGGTCGCCCGGCCATTACCAAGCTCCCCCTCCCATCACCGCACATTCGCAGTTTTCTCGAGTATCACAGCTCAATGCGGATACTCAGAGTGACATTATCGCCAGTCTGAGTTTGGCGATTCATGTCACCGAAACGCCTGAGCCATCCACGATCGACGCCAAAAACACAAATGGCAAGTACCTTACCCTCTTCAGGTTCGTGATCGGGAATAACTTGCCATTGGTTCTCCGTCTCCAGATCCCCATATTCGAAAATGTCACCAGGCTGGAGATGTCGAAGAGGACTCACTGTACCAAGTCGATATTGAAGTCGAACCTCATCTCGTCTCAGTAAAATACCGTTGGGAATGCCTTTGATGTGAACAGGTGAGCCCGAGCAATCAATAGGAACACACCAACGATCTTCATCCTGCTGATTATTCCCGTCAAAAAATCCGACACGATACACTCGAGAGAGTATCGGAGGAATAGAGCTGTCAACGTTCGGGAGATAGATGATATCTCCCATTTTAGTCTCGTATAAAGCTTTTTCAAGCCTACATTCAATAGAAACAGAACGAACCTGCATAATAAGGAACTCCTCAAAAAATATCACTGAGTTGATTCAAAGTGACTTACTAATATATCATCCAAAAGTTTTATTGACAATACCTACATGCTCTGTCATTATAATACAGACTTAATTAGTCCGTATTTATGAAACTCTCCCGCAAAACCTACTATGGTCTCAGAGCCTGTCTGGCTCTGGCCCAAACAAAGGACATTCTCTCTATTCAAACCTTAAGTGAACAGGAAAACATTCCTTTTGGTTATCTCGAGAAAATTCTCCAAAGTCTCCGTAAAGCTGGTATTGTCGAGGCCAAAAAAGGTACCAGTGGTGGGTATACCCTCGCTACTAAGCCTGAGGATATATCAGCCTGGGCCATCCTCTTTGCTCTCGAGGGACCCCTCAAGACCTTCCCCGCTGCCGAAGATGGCAAACTCCTCTGTCTTCATGTCAGTCACTGCCAAACCAATGAAGTCCTCCGTATCCTTGATACTGCCCTTGAAATGAGCCTCTCTCAAATATCTCTTACAGATCTCCTTACTGGTAAAACTATCTCCTAATTACATATCTATGTTTACTCTCCAAAACATCTCCACTTCTGTAGAAGATAAACAAATCCTTCATGATATTTCTTTTGACTTTGCACCTAGTACTACCTACGCCCTCCTCGGACCCAATGGTTCTGGTAAATCCACTCTCGGCAATACCATCATGGGCCATCCTGATTTTACCCTGACTGGTGGCGATATTCTTTTTGATACAACTTCCCTCAAAGATCTATCTCCTGACGAACGTGCCAAGCTCGGTATTTTTCTTTCTTTCCAAAACCCCCTCCCCTTGCCTGGCGTGAGCGTAATGGATCTTTTTCGTATGGCCCTAGTCAGCAGTAAAAAGCTCGATGCTATGACTCTTCACAAAAAAGTCAAAGCTTTCGCAGAAGAACTCAATATCAAAGATGAACTCCTGCGTCGTTCACTTCACGAAGGTTTCTCTGGTGGTGAAAAGAAAAAAATCGAAGTCTTACAAGCCGCCCTACTTGAGCCAAAGGTGGCTATCTTTGATGAGATAGACACTGGGGTAGACGTGGATGCCCTGAAGCTCATTACGAGCTTTATTAAGAAGCATCTTTCAGAAGAAACCACCCTTATCTACATCACTCACTCTCACAAACTTCTTTCTATCCTCAACCCAAGCACTGTCTTGGTACTCAAAAATGGCCACCTCGTAAAAACCGGAGACCAGACACTGGCTCTTGAGATCGAGCAGAATGGCTTTGAACAAATCTAATCCCATGCCCAAGGAACCTCAATCAACACTAGATCTTGAACTCGATGACTATCGTTTTGGTTTTGCTATGCCCGAGCGTTCAGTTCACAAGACTGGCCTTGGTCTTACCGAGACTATTGTCCGAGAAATTTCTGCCATCAAGGAAGAAGAGCCTTGGATGCTTGATTTTCGTCTCCAAGCACTCAAAATATTCCAGGACAAGCCACTGCCAACTTGGGGAGCAGATCTGACGCCTATTGATTTTGATGCTATCACCTATTACTTACGAGCTACCGACAAGCAATCACAAAGCTGGGAAGATCTCCCGCAAGAAATCAAGGATACCTATGAGCGTATCGGTGTACCTGAAGCTGAGAAAAAATTCCTCGCTGGCGTCTCTGCTCAGTATGAATCAGAAGTAGTCTACGAAAGTGTCAATCGTGAGCTCGATAAACTTGGTGTAATTTTTTGCGATATGGATACCGCTGTGAGAAAATATCCTGAGCTCGTGCGCGAATACTTTGGGAAACTCATCCCCAGTCATGATAATAAATTTGCGGCTCTCAATTCTGCTGTCTGGTCTGGTGGTTCATTTGTGTATGTGCCAAAGGGTGTACAGGTCAATCTTCCGCTTCAGGCTTACTTTCGTATCAACGCTGAGGCATTTGGTCAGTTTGAGCGTACCCTTATCATCGCCGAAGAAGGAAGCTATGTGCACTACATAGAAGGCTGCACAGCGCCTATTTACACTACTAATTCACTCCACTCTGCCGTGGTAGAAATCATTGTCAAAGAAGGGGCTCGTGTCCGCTACACCACCGTCCAAAACTGGAGTAAAAATATTTACAACCTAGTCACCAAACGTGCCCGAGCTGAAAAAAATGCCATCATGGAATGGATTGACTGTAATATCGGTAGTGGTGTGACCATGAAGTACCCAGCAGTGTATCTCACTGGTGAAGGCGCTCGTGGTGAAGTCCTCTCCATTGCCTACGCTGGTAAGAATCAACACCAAGATGCTGGCGCTAAGATGTTTCATCTAGCACCTAATACTACTTCTCGTGTGGTATCTAAATCTATTGCCAAAGATGGTGGTCGCTCATCATATCGAGGCATGGTACATATCGCTCCTGGAGCTACCGGTTCCAAAGCTTCAGTAGTTTGCGACGCTCTCCTCCTTGATGAACACTCTCGCTCAGACACCTACCCCACCATGCGTATCCAAGAAAAAAACAGCTCTTTTGAACATGAGGCTACTGTAGAAAAAATTGGAGAAGAAAAGCTCTACTACCTTATGTCTCGTGGTATCAATAAATCAGAAGCTGAAAGCCTCCTGGTTAACGGCTTTATAGAGCCTGTAGTCAAAGAAATTCCTCTAGAATACTCTATTGAATTAAATAGACTCATTCAATTAGAGATGGAAGGAAGTATCGGATAAACGTATGCAATTCATCGACCTCTCACAATCAAACGAAAGCACTATCACTCTTCAGGCTCATGAAAAGAAGATTTTCTTTTTACTCAATCGTAGTGGTGAAATTACTTTTGAACTAGCAGGTACCCATGCAGAAGCACATATCTTTGCTTTTACTATCGATACAGACACCTCTCATAAGATCTCTATTACCCAAAAACATACTGCTCGCGACACGAGCTCAAATGTCATTTTCCGAAGCGTGCTTGCTGGTAAAGCTGAGTCTCATTACCAAGGCCTTATTCATATCGCCACGACTGGAAATCTTAGTACAGCTACCCAAGAAAGTCGCACGCTTCTACTCTCAGAAGAAGCTAAGCATAGCGCTATCCCAAGTCTTGAAATTCTCCCTCGTGATGTCATTTGTCATCACAAAGCCAGCGCTACTCCTTTCAATCAGGACTCACTCTATTACCTAGAGTCTCGTGGCCTCACCAAAGAACAAGCTTCGCATATCCTTATAAACGGCTTTATAGAAACATCTTTTGAGGCCATGCTTGACCAAGGCGCTACAGAAGATATGCTTAAAGAAGCTCGTCAAAACACGCTCGAACAAATACTAAAACTCTATGCCCAGCAGGACAATTCCAAAGAAGTTATTCTATAAAATGTACACGTAAAAATATGACTCTCAAAATAGCACAATTTAATCATTTAATTAAACGTACAAAAAATCCTATTTGGAATTGTACTTCTGGGTATGCATAAAGAACTTTTTCCATTTTTTACCAATTACCCAGAACTTATCTACTTTGATAGTGCTGCTACTGCCCTCAAGCCAAAGTCAGTGATAGATGCTGAAGTAGAGTACCTCACTCTCGCCAGCACCAACCTTTCTCGTGGACTCTACCCATTAGCAGAGCAAACCAGTAGCCATGTTGATGTGATCCGAAAACTCACCGCTTCTTTTATCAATGCTCTCCCAGAAGAAATTATTTTTACCAGCGGCACTACTAGTAGTCTCAACATGCTTGCCCTTCTTCTCGAAGACACCCTCACAGCCGATGATGCTGTAGTAGTTACTGATTTTGAGCATCACGCCAACTATCTCCCATGGAAGGAGCTCGCCAAAAAGAAAAAAGCTGAATTTAAAGTCCTTAAGAGTACTGAAACGGGTGTTATTTCAGAGATAGAGCTCTCGCAAACCATTACAGATAATACGGCTGTTGTAGCCATAAGTGCCCTTTCCAATGTCACCGGTATCATGCAAGATGTACATAAGCTCATCGAGGCTATCCGTGAAATTGTCCCTCAAGCTGTCATTATCGTAGATGCCGCCCAATATGTCGCACACAAAGCCATTGATGTCCGTCGTTGGGATGCTGATTTTGTGGCTTTTTCAGGTCATAAAATCTATGGCCCCACTGGTATTGGCGTCCTCTACGGTAAATACAACTTCCTCCGTGTCCTCAAACCCCGTATCTATGGTGGAGGCATGGTCCTTGATGCTTGTAGTCCTGAAACTACCTATAAAGATTCTCCTGACCGCTTCGAGGCTGGTACTCAGAATATCAGTGGCATTTTTGCTCTTGGAGCAGCTATTGATTTTATAAAGAAAATAAGCTACGACACCCTCCAACGTCATGATCAGAAACTTCAGAAATATGCCCAGGAAAGACTTACTGATACTTTCGGCGACCAGGTAACTATTGTTGGTGGCAAGGATTATTCTCGCAGGTCTGGTATCTTAAGCTTTGTTTTTACTGGTATCCATCCTCATGATATCGCTACTCTCCTCGGCGAAAAAGGTATCTGTGTCCGAGCTGGCGAACACTGCGCTCAACCCTGGCATCGAGGCCACGGACTCCCAGCTACTACCCGACTTTCTTTTGGACTCTATAATTCCAAGGAAGATGTCGACCTCTTTATTACTGCGCTCATAGAAATCAAAGAACTACTCTCTCCTAAGTCCTAGTCTTTGGTATTCGCACTACAACCTACTCACTAACCACTAACAACTTCTCCTTTCATGAATCTCTACCAAGATCATATCCTCGATCACTACCATAATCCTCGTCATTTCGGACTCCTCGAGAACCCTACTCACCAAGCTGAGGCTCTCAATCCTACCTGTGGCGACAAGCTCACCCTTACTCTTCTCGTGGAAGATGGTATTATCAAAAATCTTGGATTTGAGGGTGAAGGCTGCGCCATCTCCCTTGCTTCTGCTTCTCTTTTATATGATTCTCTCATCGAAACCAAGGTATCAGATGCCTGTCAAAAAGAACCCTCAGAAGTCCTCAGTCTTACCGGCCTCACTATTTCGCCAGGCCGCATGAAATGCGCTCTCCTTTCCCTTGAGACCCTTAAAAAGGCGCTTTGTGGTAAAATAAAAGCGTAACAAATAAAATTCAAATTATGGCGTGGAAAGATGAATCAAAACCAGCAGGCCCAGTAGTCCTCAACAATGGCTGGACTCTCCAAGTAGATCACGGTGTTTGTATCGGAGCTGCACCCTGCACCGCTATGGCTCCCAATACTTTTGCTCTTGATGATGATGCCAAAGCAGCTATCCTCGCTACTGTAGACCAAGACGACCAAGATACTATCCTCAATGCCGCTCGCTCATGTCCGGTCGCTGCTATCATTATCAAAGATGAAACTGGTAAAGTAATTTTCCCTGCTTAAACATGTCAGAAATTACTCCTCCACTTGTTGAACAGGTCCGTACTAAGCTTGAACTTGTACTCGATCCTGAACTAGGTGTATCAATAGTAGCTCTTGGTCTGATTTATGAAATTTTTGTGACGCCGGAAGGTATCTGCAAAATCTTGATGACCCTTACAACTATTGGTTGTCCTCTTTTTGGACAAATCCAGAAAGAAATTGAGGATAAAGTGATGGAAATTGAAGAAATTGAAGAAGTAGAAATAGAGCTCTCTTTTGATCCACCTTGGACCCCAGACAAAATGACC
>CAZYOT010000041.1:0-6797 GCA_964649305.1 uncultured Bdellovibrionales bacterium | reverse complement strand
GTCATAGCGAGCCAAAGTACCTTCTGGATTCTCGAGGCCAAAAGTTTTCTCGAGGAGTTTTTGTTCATCATGAGTAAGTGCTTCTTCACCAAGGAGATTTCTTTTGTCAGCCAAAGCAAAAAGGTCAGCGTTCTGATCGATAATAAGATCGTTGGTACGAGAGATGTAGAGATCTACAATACCTGCGAAGGCCTTCTGAAAATCAGGACTTTTATCAGCTGCCACTCCAGGATGATTGGCAGTATAGTGCTTGAGGTTGGATTTGAAGGCTCTCAGTAATGAAAGCTTCTTTCGATTAACCTCTGGAGTAAAAAGGATAGAAAGGCGTCTTGGTGGAGTAATGTCTTGGATGTGGAGATTACCATCGGAGTTCAACTGATCTCTAAGTTGATGAAAACGCATATCTTCATCATGGTCACGCGAGCGCCCTGCCAAAGAGGCTCTTACTTTAGGATCAGTTTTTTTGAGGTCTGCACTGGTTAGAAGAAAGCGCCTAATGTGCTCATCTGTATCTATATCATCGTAGATATTTCGCCCAATCACTGTCTCTAAATCCTTCTTTCCTTCTGGGGTGAGAAAATAGTCGAGATAAAAAGAATTGGACTCAGGTGAAATTCTATGAATAGCCTCAAGAATCTTACCAGCCTTTTTTTCGAGAGTAAGGATTTCTGTCCGCTCCCCTTCGGTAAGCTCAAGTCTCCGGGCCTCGCCAGATTCAAACTGAGCGAGTCTCTCAATTTCATCTTCAATCCCCTCAGAAGGTCGTTCTGGATAGAGCGGATTTTTTTCTGTTTGTGAAGTTGGACTCATGAGAGGAGACTCAAATTTTTCACCCATACGAAAATATTACATTTTTTGACTGACCCGGAATCCCAAGTAAATACCGAGAAGACCACCCACAGCTGAAAGGAGTACAGAGGTCAAAGAAAAAAGACTGCCACCCCACATGAGGGGCAGGTAGCTTCCTACTGTGGAGCCGATAAACAAGAAAAGAAAAATAATAGATTTTGACATAGCTTTAGTATAACAGAAAACCAGGCTATTTTTGGTGACTAGGTGTTGATATAGGTAACAAAAAACACCCTATTTAATCCCCGGGTGTATGGGTTTTGGTGGCCCTGCTGATTTTCAGCAGTTTGCATCTTCTGGCCTGAATGGCTTGCACTGAGCAGTTGAGTGTTCTGGCGAGATATCTATCTTCTGCCCGGTTAGGCGTTGTGATAAGAATATCTTCTTCAGAGGTCCAAACTCGTCGTCTTTTGGCGCAGGTAGGTTTACCTTCTTTGTAGTTACGCATTGTTTGTGCCGCTCGGGCCTTGGGGTTATTTCGGCGCCAGCGTTTATTCGCCTCATAGTTTGATGCCATCGGTTAGTCCTGTATTGTTTCGGTAGGAGTGTTTTGGTTAAGGCGATAAAAGACTCGGGGAGGCGTTTTACGTTCCCCTGAAGGTTCAACGCGTGAGGTGATAATACCTCTCTTCACAAGTGCCCCAAGTGTTTTGGTAGCAGGTCGAAAGCGAAGGTTGGTCGCTCGAGCAATACTGGCGGCACTGAGCTCATCAGACTTCTTCAGGGCATCAACAATTCTTTTTGCCCTGACAGTTTCAATTGATTTAGCCTTCTTTTTGATCTTCACGATTTTTCTCCCTCGTGTGGCTGATTGTTAAACAACATCAAATAATAGCCCATATAGGACTAATTGTCAATGTCAAAGACTTCCTAGTGATTGACCTGGAAATGATGGTACAAGGGATGATTCTGATAATCCACAAAGCTTTGAGATTTGCGTGCACGGACTTCTAAGTGGTGAGGAGCTTGCTCAAGACTATCTGGACTCTCGGTAAGATTTACTATTCTTTCAAAGCCAGCCTCGTGGAGTATATCTTGCAAGAGCTCGAAGTAGTAGCCAAACTTATGAATATCATAATCGTCTTGTTGCCAACCAAAGAGACTGCCAAATCCCCAGTAGCGAGCATTGGACCCTCTGTCTTTGGTATAGAAACTTGCATGCGTTCCTTCAAGAATTTGTTTGAGGTGCCACATGAGATTGGGACAAATAATATAGACCTCACCCCCTACTTTGAGGACACGATTCCATTCTGCTAGGGTCTTGATAAATTCTTTGAGAGTGAAATGCTCTATCACGTGGCGACTATATACCTCGTCTATAGTCTCATCAGTAAAAGGTAAATTATCTGCTGCACAGACATGGTCCACTCCTGGGATATTGCGCACATCGCAGGTCTCGTATCCAGGTCGTTTGTTCAGGCCACTCCCGATTTCAATCTTTTTTGTCATAGGTAGTAGGTCTTTTGAAAATATGTATAATGATTTCAGTATATCAAACAATCTACAATAGAATGAAACTAATTAAAAACCCTCTCCGTAAGAAAGGGTTTTTAATTTTATTTTTTTATCGTCTACCTAAGCCTTGTTCTCGGCTATGGTCATGAGAGCGAGAGTCTTTATCGTAATCGTTGTCATGATGTCCTGTATAGTAGTTGCCAGACTCATCATCACGATCATCATCTCGATTATCATCCTCTCTTTCGTTTTTGCGTTTTTGTGCGTTGCCAAAATTTACATCAACAACTGTTGCCCCTGCTATCAACACAATAGGTTTTGGATTTTTACTCATACGTTTCCAACCATTTTGATGTGTCTCGCGTACTTTGTACGTACCAGGTAAAAGATTGGTAAAGCTATACATACCATTTACATCGGTCACTGTCGTAGTGGTAACAGAGCCTTGCTTGAGTCTAATGACCCAGCCAGAAAGACCTGGTTCACTAGCATCTTTTTTCCCATTACGATTGAGATCATTGTACTTCATACCACCTATACTTCCAGCAGTAGGACAGCTTGAGTTATCTACAATGATGTACTGGTCTGATGTCAGATCATTGAAAATTGGTGCTGTAGGTGTAAGGGTAGCTGTTGCTGCTGTTGCAAAATCGACACTACTGGTGCGATATCCATTTAATAGATACTTACCAGGTGCACATTCTACAGAAGATGCAACAACCTGACTGGTCCCATTTGTAATCTCTGAAGTTGTGTAATCTGCTGGCGCACTCATTGGAGAGGTATTGGCACCATAGAGATCGGGTGCACCGCCGTGACTATTACCAAGTACATAGTTACCCGTACCTGTGCCGATATTTGCTGCATTCCAAGTAGCCGACATAGGGAACTGGTAGCCTCCTGGAACGGTAGTTGCTTTTTGACCATCTAAGTATTTGAGAATGTGTACTGTGATATACGAGACTGGAGCTACTGCTTCAAACTTCGCAGCTGGTACATATCCTGCCCAACAATCGGCATCTCTTCTGAAGAAATTGCTACCTGCAAGACCGCTATCACAATAGCCTCCTGCCCATGATGAATCCATAAAAATAGTACTTGGCTCTACATCTGTACCGATATGAGTGGTGGTACTTAATCCATAATTTAGTGAGTTATACGGACCAGGAGCATGTAATGGACTTGCTCCATAGTCTGCAGTATTGTACGCGACACTAAAGATAACTTCTTCTGGGAGCGTTATGCTATCACCCGTGAAGTCAAAACTGACGTTTTGGTTGAATCCATGAAAACATTTATTATCCCCTGCTGAATACCAAGTACCACCGAAAGGGATATCTGAACCTGGTACTGTACAGTTGGATTGAGGATCGTAAGAAGGTCGATAGTATATCTTAGCGTCAATAGTCTTTGTCTTGAGGAGTGCTCCCGGCGCAGGATTTGCCCCTGAATGATCCACACTATAGATGTTAAGAGTTATGGGATGAGAAAAGAATGAACCAGGTGTAGTGATACACGGATCTGCGCTAGCACGATTTGCAACCCAAGATCCGTCAGTCCAGGTGTAGTCATTTTCGCATGCCCAGTTAGTTAGAGTAACAGTTACAGCAGAGAGTTCACGTTCAGTGCCACTAAACGAAATATGGTCCCCAAGTTGTTTAGTAGATGTAGCCTCATACCCCATGCTAGGGTAACTGCCTGGTAAAGGTGCATCGATACTGTTATAAACTACAGCTGCTGAAGCTGTGTTAGTGGAGGTAACAAAAAAAGCGGCAGAAGCCACTACAAAAATACTGAGTAATAATAATTTATTTTTCATAAGTGTTAAATAATACATAAGATTAGTTTATGAACACGTACGACCTACTCTTAGTGTAACACTAAATCACTGGGATGTATTATTTTTTGTCAAGCAAAAATACTTGATTTAGATGAATAAGTTAAATACTGGTTTTGTATTTATCATAGAAATTATGAAGAGATTGAAGTCTGAATCTTGTTAAACCAGGCTTTATGAAATGGCACTGAAGCACGAAAGAGAAGAACGATTAAGCCAAGTACAGTAAGAATAAGTCGAATTGGAGGAAGGCTAAAATCCGAAGCTATCCACTCTATCCATTTGGAGCTATCTAACAGAATGGCACGCACTATAAGGATGGCATAGGCTATGTAGCCAAGACCGAGGAGTTGGCGCCAAAGTTTTGGACCAATAAGGAGCATCATGGTGTTATTGGAAATTATGGCCATCCCGGTAAAAATAAACATCGCCAAAAAACCAAGACTCATATCTATACCAAAGATATTCTGCCCAAAGTGCGTGAGATAAAACTGAGGATTAAGTGTAATGACAAGTACTGTATAGAGAAGGGCTAAATAGTAGCCACTTAAACCAAGATATTTTCTATAAACAATCCAACGATCAAATAGATCAAAATAGTAGCCTAAGCTTGAAAGCGAAAAAGACAGAGCCAATAAAACTCCTGAAGTACCAGCTAGTATGCTCGCTAGGCTAAGTAGCGTGAAAGAGGAATAGAGAAATATCACATACTCTAGCCAAAAAAAAGCCACCAAAAAAGCTATTATCCAAGTGTTCGCCCAAAGTTTATTTTGTAGTTTTTCCATTGTAACTTTACTTTACGTTGTATCTAGTATACCAAGAAAAAAGTCCACTTACCTATAATCATGTAGGTATTTGTGTAATGTATTCGAAAGTGATTCATTTGGCTACTGACAGTGATATAAACTGGGTATATATATTATATCAAGACAAAGAAAAGCACCCTATTTAATCCCGGGGTGTATCGGTATTCTACTGACGGTTCGGAGGTATCAGGCAAGAATTTTGAATTCGATCGTTGGTGGAACAGTAAAAATATCTTCCATAGGATACATTTCACCAAATGGGGTAATCAGCTTAGAAAGCAGCAGTACCCACCGTCCGTTAAGACCAATAATTCCTCGAATAATAAAATCATCTTTCTCGAGGTAGGTTGTGATATGCATCGTAGGTAAGAAAATCACTTCCAACCAACCCTCTGCACCAACCTGCATAGACCCAATTATTCCCCGAATAAGATAGGGGTCATTGGGGTCGTGAACGATGAGTTGGAAGTGTTTGCCGACGGGGTCGTCGTCAATGCCGTAATTCCTAAGCACCTCATGGGTGAATTTTTCTGGATCTTGTCCTCCCCAGTGGAAATTGTTAGTCATTATGAGTAACCTTTCTCTAGTTTGATGCACTACTAATATGCAATAACGTGTCTTGGGTAGCCATTTTGAGATGAGTAATTTTGTTGCACATGGCAGACCTTCTCATTTGTAAGTTGTTAAATAACAAACAAAAGTACCACCATAAGTGGTATAAGTCAATGCAAAAAATACACTCTTAGATGAGAGACACCTTGTGTATGATAAAGGCGATAGGAAGATGTGAATTTTTTTGTCTTAAATTTTTTGATAAATAACAAAAAGCACCCTATTTAATCCCGGGGTGTATCGGTTTTATTTGCAGCTGGGAGGCAATTAAGCCTTCAGAAGTTTGGCGTAGTCCTGTGATTCCAGGAAGCTGACAACTTCAATGAAGAGTGCGGCCTTGGCCAGGTACCGACACAAGCGTTTCATGTTGTAACTTTGGAGGCTAAGATTGGCATTGATAGAAAACTTACTGATTGCGTGCGGATATTCGAGATCAAAGAATAGGATTAATCCGATAGTAATCCGATCAGTCTCGAGAATCTTATGTACCTTTGACCAAGAGAAATCCTCCCTTGTATGAGTATCGACTGCTGAGCCAACCACCATACCAAGGTTTGCATTGGACTTCATCATATTATCGAGTTCTTCACCGTGTAACCGTCTAGTCACAACATCCTCGACGATAGGCCAGGTCCATTCATAGTAGCCCAGTCCTCGCCCATAGTTGATGATGGGTGATTTGCTTTTGGGGGCAGTTGCAGGATTATTGGTCGAGAAATCCACCAGCATATTGTAAAGGTCCACAATTCGTCTCCTAACAGTTAGGAACTTCACTAAGCCACAATTAGCTCAGTGACTTGCATACTAACATATAACTGTAAAAAATCAATACTGACTCTCACTAGGGCAGTTTTTTTTCCTAAGACGTCAGTTGGAGCTGAGTATCTAACCTTATACAATATACAATTACATACCTTGTAGTAAACTGGAACGATTACCCTCGGTATCATGAAAGGATACATAGAAGCCAATGCCAGGGATTGCTATGGGTTCGCCTAATACTTTCCCTCCTGCCTCGTTTACTTTTTTCATAGCCTTTTGGATATCCTCTACTCTAATCACCACTGAAGGTACCTGATCTGGCCAGTCTGATTTTCTGGGGTAGAGACCACCATTGATAGTGCCTGCTGTTTTGACCATACGATTTTCATCTGTTTCTGTGGTATGAGCGGTAATGTAGTGACCCATTTCTTCTCCAAATTGAGTCATCTCCCATCCAAAAGCCTTTTCATAAAAAG
>CAZYOT010000040.1:0-6938 GCA_964649305.1 uncultured Bdellovibrionales bacterium | reverse complement strand
ATTTCTAGAAGTGAGGAATAGCAGCCATAGTTTTCTTCTTATTTGATTATTCTGTACGCAGTGCCAAAAGTCCTGGCATATCCTCACCGCTCAAGTACGAGAGCATAGCACCTCCACCAGTAGACACGAAGCTCACGCGAGAGAGTGCATTAGCCTGCTCGAGAACTGAGAGACTCTCACCTCCGCCAACAACTACATAAGCATTGGAATCGAGTATAGCCTGCATGAGTACATCGGTGCCGATATTGTAGGGCTTTTCCTCAAACTTACCCATAGGTCCATTCCACACAATCGTCTTGGCCATTTTGAGTATCTGACCAAAATAGGCAATAGTAGTAGGTCCGATATCAAAACGCTCTGGTCCATTGAAATCTTTGGGGAGGAGTACCTTGGGCCCAAACTCTATTTTTTGATCCAAGGCTTCATTAGCTATTTTACCTCCCACCAACACACAATCGTAATTACGTTCAAAAGCCTGGATAAGTGGCAGCTTCGTCTCTATTTTCGCCCCACCAATCAGTGCTACTGCTGGCCTATCTGGCGTAAATCTGACTGAATCAAGCTCACGAAGTTCTCGGAGGATCTGAAGTCCTGCAAAGGCTGGGAGTAAGTGAGTGACTGCAACTGTTGATGCATGCGCACGGTGGCACACGCTAAAAGCGTCATTGACATAATGCGTAAAAGGCTCGGTGAGCTTGGCAGCAAAGGAAATCTCATTAGCTTCTTCACCAGCATCAAAACGTACGTTTTCAAGGAGAAGTAACTGTCCATCTGGCAAACTGTTGAGTGCTTCTACGACAAGTGGTCCTACAGTGGCCGGCACAAACACCACTTCTCGTTCCAGTGTCTGCTTCACAGCATTTAAGAGAGTCTCGGTAGAGTCTTCGGTATTAGGCTTACCATCTGGTCTACCAAGGTGGGTAAGGAGAGCAATCTTTACTCCGCTAAACTGAAATAAATACTCTAGGGTGTTTTTGACGACAGCAATGCGATAATGCTCCTCGGTATTACCTATACTCGTACGCTCAATATTAAAGTCTACTCGCAAACACACACGTGCGTTTGTAAAATCAATACCCTGAATACTCCGTATATCCATAACTCTAAATCAATAATAGATGATACATATAGTATATCAGACTCCCATACCAAGAATAGCTATAATTGTCCCCAAAAGTGCCGTCAGTCCTGTAAAAATCCAGGCTCGCATGACAATCTTAGGCTCTGGCCAACCCTTGGCTTCAAAATGATGATGGAGCGGTGCTGCCAAGAATACTTTTTTGTGACGAAACTTCTTAGAGAGAATTTGTATAGCGGCACTACCCGACTCAAGGACGTAGATGAAGACGATAATAAAAAGTGGGATGGAAGATTTGGTGAGCATAGCCACCACACCCAGTGTGGTGCCAAGTGAAATGGCGCCAGTATCCCCCATAAAAAATCTCGCTGGATAGATATTGAACCAGAGAAAAGCCAAGAGTGCTCCAGAGATAGCTGCACAAAAGGCTGCTAAATCCATTTTGTTGGCCACAAATGCAATGAGCGTAAATGAAGAAAAGGCTGCCAAAAGGACACCTGCATTGAGTCCATCGAGTCCATCTGTCTCATTGGAAGAAATAGCGGTGAAAAGAATTACAAAGATAAAAAGTGGAATATACCAAAGTCCAATACTGTAGTCACCGACAGCAGGAATATGGAGGATATCCCAACCAAGTTTGTCATAAAACCACCAGGCGCCAGTAAAAGCAATCGCAAAGAGCCACCAGAAACGAATAGCAAAACGCATTCCCCCACCCTTATTACTACCAATACTCCGGACACTCATGTAATCATCAAAAAGACCAAGAATACCAGCTGTTACCAGTACAAATAGTGGCAGCCACACTTGTGAACGCTTGAGGAAGTCTAGACGAGCGATGAAATTGGTGTCAGTCCAGATGGCAATATATGGAAAAAGAAAATGAGATAGGAAGACCAGCAGTGCTACCGAAAACCACACAATCAGTCCGCCCATAGTCGGCGTACCCGCTTTGACCTGATGCAGCTTATTTACAAAGGTGAGTTTATCGCCATCAACTGAGGTTTCTTTGATCTTGATACCAATCTTGTACTTATAGAGAATATTGGTCCACAGTGGTGTGAGAAGAAATGCTAAGAGAAAAGCGAGAAGGCCTGTGGTTAAAACCTTGAGAAGATTGAGCACCAAGGGAATATCTTGTATTTGTGAAAAAGGTATGACTTCGGGCATAGGTTTATATTAATTTTAGGACAACTTACTTCCACTCATAGGCCTGGTACGCCCAGTCAAACATAGAACGAATACTCTCCCATCGCGATTGATCATCAAGTACCACTGCAACAACTTTGCGGTCTCCCTGGTAGTCGCTGACTGCAGCCAAAAGAGAGTAGCCAGCCAACGGCGTAAAACCTGTCTTGGTACCTAGAAGATTTGGGACCTGCCCCAATATCTGATCTGTATTGATAATATCATGAGAATACTGACCATCTTGTGAAACAATAGTCGCACTCTCTATACGCATAATATCCCAGAGCTCGGGATATTTCAAAGCCAAAGCGGTGACGCGCGCGATATCATGAGCTGAAGAGTAACACTCTGACTCACGGCCATCTATCTCTAGACCTGACGGCGTGCAGAAGTGTGAATCAGTTAGACCGAGCTCCAGCATGTGATCATTCATCATTTTTACAAAGCCATCAATAGACCCTCCGACATGCACACCAAGAGCGGTAGCACCATCATTGGTACTATTCATAAGAGCTGCTTTGAGTAAGTCTCTGACTGTTAGCTTTTCACCAAGTTGAAGACGGGTACCTGTACAGAAGCCCGAACGCGGACACCCGACACGAGTACCATCTGTAATATCAACCACTTCCTGTGTAATAGTCACTACCTCATCTAGGTTTTTGACGTGTTCTCTCACGAGCAATGCCGTGTAGAGTTTGGTCAGTGAGGCAATCTGACGATGCTGATGAGCGTTTTGCTCATACAAAATGTCACCTGAACTCACATCGAGAATAATAGCGGCATGGGCGGTAGGTACAGCGAAGACACCCATGCCTGGCTTTATGATTGGTTCATAGCCAGCTGTTTTGGCGCGGCTTTCTCTTGGTAATATGAGCGCCTCTGCTTTTTTGTTCCCAGCCTTTTCTTCAAAGCGACTCTTTTTGCCAGTCAGACTATCTATAAAAGTATTGACCTGAACTTTAGGAATGGCGTAAGAAGGTAAGTAGTAGTAATACGTCCCACCCACAATCAACAGTAATAGCAACCATTTCTTCATAAAGACTTTCTTCTCAGGCATTAGACGGTTTGAGGCTCAGCGGATTTTTCTGGTGAGGACTCTGCAAGGAGCTCAGTAGCAATCACCTCTGTCAAACGCTTATCCTGACTCAGTGCTTGGAAATCAGGCAACTCTTCTTGTGTAGCCACACCGAGAGAAAGAAGAAATTGATTGGAAAGGGTATAGACGTATCCACGAAGGTTTTCTGGGTTACCGTCACGTTCAATCAATTCACGAAGCAAGAGCGCTCTTAGAGTATAGCTACAGTTCACTCCACGAATAGCCTCTATTTCTGTGCGACTAATTGGTCCACGATAGCTAATAATCGCCAACACTTCTAGCTGCGCCTTACTCAAAGACTCTTGCAGGGTACTCTTGGTAATAAGCTCTATGAGCTCACGTAGTTCAGATTTGGTAGCGAGCTGTACAGTCTCTTTGTGTATCACGAGCATAAAAGCGGAGCTTGCGTCCTCACGATAGCGCACACTGAGGCACTCAATAGTCTCCAGAAGATCTTCACGAGAAATAGCGAGGACTTTTTCCAACTGTTTGTAGCTCACCGGCTCTCCAGTGATAAATAGAATACTTTCAAGTTCTGCTTGTCTGGTAAGTGTTTCCATAGTATTTAAACTTCGTGACGAATAAGATGTATAGGACTAGCAGTAGACTCTTGCTTAGCATGAAGATAACGCTGCTTTACAAGCTCTAGTACTGCAAGGAAAGAAATGATAACATCCAGACGCTCTGTAGCTGACCCAAGCATTTCATGAAAACTAGACTCCACTCTTTTGGTTAATTCACGTTTAAATTCCAACATACGTTCTTCGAGGGTGATAATGGTCTGGAGTTCTTTTTCAGGTAAACGGACCACTGGCTCCAATCCCCCAATAATCCCCTTGAGAACATCTTTGAGGTCATGAGCATCTATTTCCTTGGGAGGATAGAAGACACTCTTGGCTCCAAGGAAACTCTCTCTGGTAAAACTCCTCGTATTGGCTGCTAGTGCTGTCTCTAACTTCTTGGCCTGATCACGAAAAATCTGGTACAAGCGCAGATGCTCCTCCAAGTCTTGGATAGACTCTTCCTCTTCTTCTGTAAAAGCAAGAATCGGTAGTAATGCTCGCGACTTGATAAGTATCAAGCGAGTGGCTATAGAAAGAAAACCCGAAAGTTGCTCTAGATTGATATTTTCATTTTGATCAATGTACGACAAAAACTGGTCGGCGATTTGTGCAAGAGATACTTCAGTGATATCCAGCTTTTCCTTTTCAATCAAATTCAAAAGAACATCCAAAGGACCTTCAAATTTTTCCAATTGAAAATGATAGTGCATACCCAGCAGTACAAATGCGAAAAGTATTTACCTAACGCTTATAAATATAAACTGACTCTCACTCTACTTAGTCTACATACTTATATGGCTCACTCAGAGACTTGCTTTTTATTCGCATTTGTCCTGCTGGGCATACAAAACCCTAATAAACCAGTATTGGCTTATTCTATCACATATTTTGCTGCATATCTAGGCTGAAAACACCTCCTTTGAGGCCTATTTGGTGTCTGTCAGGGTCCAAGATTCTATAAAACCCAAAAAGAGTACCAGTGTGGCTGCATAGAGAAACGAAGACAATGGGAAAAAGACAAATAGTGGCAAGACTATGACTGTAGCTGAGATGTTGGCCAATGACCGTGTGGTCCGGAAAAAGGCGATAAGATCTGTGTCATCTGCCTCTACTTGCTTATAGAAAAACGAGTCCCGGAGCACCTCCACGCCTGCTATCCCTACCCGAGTCATAAAAAGAAGTATACCGATTAGGAGAATATCGGGAGTATGAATTTTTGTGAGAGCATAGGTAGCAAAAAAAGCAATTGCCAGAGAGGAAATGAGGAGCTCTTTTTCGCCGTAGCGTTTATCAGCAATTAGGCCCAAAGGATACTGCACCAAGACAAACGGGACGAGCATAATGGTAAAAAGTACTCCTATCTGCTCCCATGTAATACCCAGACTGAGTAAATGAAGCGGCATATACACAATCATCAAAGCATAGAAAAATTCCATCGCAAAAGAAATGCTATAAATCCTGCGGAGATTTTTCTCTCGCCAAATTTGCTTGACACTGTGAAAAAGCTCTATCTTCTGATTGGTCGGATGATTATCAAAACGAAAAGCCAACAGTGCGTAGAGAAATGTCAGCGAATATCCGAGTGTCAGCACAAAAAAGACACCAGCATACCCATAGTCTTCAAGTACCAAGACTGAAAGGAGTGGCGCCAGTAGGAGTCCAAGATTCATGAGAGTCAGATTCATCCCCCTGATACGTCCAGAAAAACTATCCTCTGAAAAATTTTCCAAAAGGATATCGAGGGCTACATAAGTAGCATTAGCCGCTACCAAAAAAACAAGTGCCACGAATACTGCCAGCCAAGAGGGTGGAATTTTAGAAAGTAGTACGCTGGCAATAATAGCCATCCCTAAGAAAAAATAGAGTGTCCGTGACTGCCCGAGCCTCTCCACAATACGATGGAAAAAGAACAGGACCAGAAACACTACCGCAAAGGTTACAAAATAAAAAATACCTACGAGCTTCTCGCCGGTGATAGGCGAAATATAGGCCGAGAGAATATACACCAAAAAAGCATCCAGGAAACCTAGAGCAAAAATAGTCAGATTGATTTTTCCAAGCTTTTTCTTTTGATGTTGCGTCATAAACTAATTTTTGTTTTATTTGAGACAGCCAGGCTTGTAGCCTGCAGCCTCTGCGATTTCCGGTGTAGCAAAACACCTGATATTGGTCGGCTTGATACGCTTTACTACCCCGCAAGTGGCCAGGTGGTACTTATCCGAGTTTTTGCTACCAAGATACGGGCACGTCTTGCTATCTATTGAAGTTAAGGCTGTGTCCGGCTGATTAGTCACAACCGTAGCAGCTACTGGCTCTACCTTGGGTATTTCTCCCTGAGATTCCCCTATAGGAGTGCTTGAATCAGCCTTTTTAAGCTCTTCAGCTGCCTTCTGGTAGTCTGGCACCGTAATCACTAGATGCTTAGCTTGGCCATGGTCTTGTTTGTAGAGACTTCCTCCGAGGAAGGCTAAGACCAAAGAAGAAAGAAAAACGCTTGAAATAAGAATTTTTTCGCTTTTTGCTCGTATCCCCTCCCAAAGTGTCTTAAGCATAAATATGTTGACTTTTATACTAGATATGCTATACTCTTTCAGTATACCTCTAGAAATGACATTTCCAAAAGGTTTTCGAGCCAATAGGCTCTTTTTGTATAAAAATAAGTATTTAGACTATGGCACACAGAAAAGCCGGTGGCTCCACCCAATTAGGCCGTGATTCGATATCCAAGCGTCTTGGTGTCAAAATCTACGGTGACCAGAAAGTAAAGACTGGCAATATTATCATCCGTCAGCGTGGTACTAAGTATCATCCAGGTGAAAACGTAAAGCGTGGTGAAGATGATACTCTTTTCTCTCTCATTGATGGAGTTGTCAAATTCAGTAAAAAGAAACGCGTCGCCTTTACTGGTAAGCTCGAAGATCGTATGTTCGTCAGTGTTGTTCCTCACACTGAGGCCAAGGCATAAGACTATCAGAAACTTCAAAACCCCCTACCACAGGTCATGAGCCTGTCG
>CAZYOT010000039.1:0-7076 GCA_964649305.1 uncultured Bdellovibrionales bacterium | reverse complement strand
CTAGATTACCATTATGCTTACTACCGCCCCTCAAGAATTTGAAGAGCAAAACCTTGATAATACTCTCCGTCCACAGACATTTTCTGAGTATATTGGACAAGACAAGATCAAAAAAAATCTTGATATTTTTATCCAAGCAGCCAAAAAACGCGGTGAAAATATTGACCATGTCCTACTTTATGGCTCAGCTGGTCTTGGCAAAACCACCCTCGCACATATAATTGCCAAAGAAATGGGGGTGAATATCAAAGTGACTTCTGGACCTGCGATAGAAAAAGTGGGCGATCTCGGCTCTATCCTGACCAACCTCGAAGATGGTGATGTACTCTTTATCGATGAAATTCACCGCCTCAACAAACTTATTGAGGAGGTCCTTTATCCTGCTATGGAAGACTACAAGCTTGATATCATTATCGGCAAAGGTCCTGCCGCACGTACTATCCAGCTTGACCTTCCACGTTTTACCCTTATAGGAGCCACTACTCGCCTTGGCGCCCTATCCAACCCGCTCCGTAATCGCTTTGGCTCTACACATAGACTGGAATTTTATAATGGCCAAGATATAGAGAGAATTGTCAGTCGCTCTGCTCGTATCCTCGGTATTGAAGCTGATGAAGGTGGCGCTCGGGTGATTGCTCTTTCTAGTCGTCAAACTCCTCGTGTTGCCAACCGCATCCTCAAGCGTGTACGAGACTTTGCTCAAATTAGTGACCATGCAATTATCACCGCTGACCTTGCTAAGGAAGCACTCGCTCTCTACGAAATAGATCACCTTGGTCTCGAACCGACCGACCGTCTCATGCTCGAAACCCTCATCAAAAAATTTAAAGGTGGTCCTGCTGGCATCCAATCACTAGCTGCTGTGACCGGCGAAGAACTCCAGACAATTGAAGATGTTTACGAACCCTACCTGATTCAAATAGGTTTTCTGGCACGTACTCCCCGTGGACGTATCGTAACCAAAGAAGGCTATGACCATCTTGGTATTCCTATGCCTGATGAACAGGCTGAAAAACTTCTTGGCTAGGCAAAAATGCGCTACACTGTAAGTGATACGCTATCACTTATGCAAACACTTTTTGGACTTTTCTACACGGTACTTTTTCTCTGCTATATTTTTGCAGCTTTGTTTGTTGTTTTTCATATTCTTCGCTACTCACTTGATCGCAAGAAGGCTTTTTTGGGGGTGACTTTTTTTCTTTCTGTTGCTACTATTCTCCTTTTTATTAATGCTCTTCTTTTCTTTAGTCTTCCTTTTACAGAACTAGGTATTCCTACATCCTTCTAAAAATCTATGCTTACTTTCCCTGGTCAAAAAGATTCCGAACAAGTCCTGCGTGTGGTCCACCGTCATTGGTACAATCTTTTGTCGCACTTTCTTTTACTGGTTACTACCTTTGTAGTCGTTTTTGGTGGCATCTCACTCTTCCTTATCCTTTTTCCAGAGGCAGCTGATGCCAGCGGCAAAAAAGTCCTGGTCTTTATGCAAAACACTTTTTTTCTCTTTATGTGGCTTTATGGCTTCATGCTATGGATCGATTATTATTTTGATGTGTGGATCATTACCGATGAGCGTATCCTCAACATTGAGCAAAAGGGCCTCTTTATGCGCAGTATTAGTGAGGTACACTATTCTCGTATTCAAGATATTAGCACTTCGGTCACTGGTATCATCCCTACCGTGCTTAATTTTGGAGACCTGCTCTTGCAAACTGCCTCTGAAACGGAGCGTATCAGCTTTCGTCAGGTAGGTGACCCTAATGGTCTCAAAGATGAAATCATGCGACTGGCTAAACGAGATCAGCTTGGGGGACAGCCGCATGGCTTATAATCATAGCTAGAGAGACAATATATGCGAATTCTTGGTATAGATCCCGGCACAGCTACGGTTGGTTGGGGCGTGATAGAAATTGAAACTGGTACTCCGGTAGTAATTGCATCTGGTCATATCAGCACACCAAAAGAAATGCCTTTAAGTCAGCGTTTATACGAGATATCTAGAGACATCAGAGAGATACTCTCACTGTACCAGCCAAGTGAAGCTGGGGTAGAAGAGTTATTCTTCTTCAAAAACCAAAAAACGGTCATTTCTGTGGCTCAGGCAAGGGGTGCTATACTCTTGACACTTGAGGAAAATAATGTTAGTATTTTCGGTTACACACCACTCCAAGTGAAACAGGCCCTCACCAACTACGGTCGCGCGGATAAAACCCAAGTTCAACAAATGGTTAAGGCCCTCCTTAAACTCAAAGAAATACCTAAGCCCGACGATACAGCTGATGCTCTCGCTATCGCTCTCTGTCATGCGCAAAGACGCAGACGAGAAATTATCGAGAATATTCATTAATTATTTCTAATACAATTTGAGTTATGAACTACCATCCTCTTGTCATGTACATAGTGGAGCAAGGTGTCCCTCTACAAACACTCGCGCTGCTACTCATGATTCCTGTGGTTGCCACCCTGGTTGCCTTTTTTCGTCAAGTTGTTGGTATCAAGGCTTTTGGTATCTACACCCCTTCTATTATTACTTTTGCTCTTCTGGCTTTTGATCCCAATGGACTCAAGTATGGTATCGCAATTTTTATTAGCATTATCTTGGTGGGTATGGTTTCCCGCTACATGCTTCGTCGCTTTCGTCTTCTGTATCTTCCTCGTGTAGCTATCACTATTTCTATTGTTGCTTTCGCTATTCTTTTGATCCTCATTGTCGGTGCCCATTTCAAACGCACTGGTCTCGCCTCTGTTTCAATCTTCCCTCTTCTTATCATGATTACGTTAGCTGAAAAATTTGTGGCGACACAAATTGAAAAGGGTAGCCGCGCTGCCACCTTTCTGGCCGGAGAAACTCTTCTTATCTCTCTACTTGGATACGCTCTTATTCGTTGGGAAGCTTTCATGATTCTAATTCTCAATCATCCGTGGCTTATCCTCCTTACCTTTATTATCAACTTTACTCTTGGTAAATGGTCAGGTCTTCGTATCACAGAGTACATACGCTTTCGCAAGATTATCGCTCATCTGTAGTCCTTTACCTCTATGTTTGAACTTTTCAAAAAAAGCCACAAGCTTCTCGGTATGAATGCGCGTAATCTTGATTATGTGCGCCCACTCAACCGTAAGAAGGCCATGCGCATTGCTGATGATAAACTCCTTTGCAAGCGTATTCTTCGTAAACAAAATCTTTCTGTCCCAAAACTTCTTGGAAAGATTCGTAGCTATGAAGAGTTGGATAGCTTTGACTGGTCAACCCTTCCTGGTGGTTTTGCTTTGAAGCCTAATCGTGGGTTTGGTGGTGGTGGTATTTTGGTAGTCTATGCTCGTAAGCGTGGCCGTGATGACGCTTGGGTGAAGGCTGATGGATCACTTATTACTATCGAAGATCTCAAAGCTCATATCAAAAACATTCTCGATGGTTCTTTTTCATTGAGCAATCTTCCTGACACTGCCTTTTTTGAGGAACGCCTTACCCTACTTAAGCTTTTTAAGCCTTACAGCTACAAAGGCATTCCTGATATTCGTGTGATTGTATTTAATTCTGTACCTGTCATGGCTATGCTTCGTTTGCCTACTCGAGCATCTGACGGCAAAGCTAACCTCCAGCAGGGAGCTATCGGTGTCGGTATCGACCTCGCTACAGGCACCACTACGAGTGCTATTATGGGTAAGGGTAATATTATTGAATACGTACCAGATACCAACCTCGTACTTTCTGGAATTAAGCTACCCTACTGGAAAGAGACTCTTCGTATCGCTGTAGAAGCCCAAAAAATTTCTGGTCTTGGATTCCTCGGTGCTGACATTGCCCTTGATCGTGAGCGTGGACCAGTTATTATTGAGCTCAATGCTCGTCCAGGACTTTCTATTCAGCTCGCCAATTTGAGCGGTCTCCGTGAACGCCTCGATCGTGTCAGGGGCATTAAGATTAAAACTACTGATCGGGGCATTCGTGTTGGTATGAATCTTTTTGGAGGTGAAATTGAAGATGAAATTGAAGAGATTTCAGGTAAGAAAATGATTGGTGCTGTAGAGAAAGTTACCTTCTACGGCAAAGATGATAAAGAGATCACTCTTGAAGCCAAGATAGACACCGGCGCAGACTCATCTTCTATTGATTTTGAGATTGCTGAAGCTCTGGGCTTTGGAGAGACTGTGCGTGCCTATCGTGCTCTTGAAGCAGACTGGGAAAAACTCAAGGGTCTCACCAAAGATGAACGCTGGGAGCTATTTGAAAATATTCCCGATGCTGTGAGCGCAGTGCCTATTCACTCTACTCACGGCACTACATACCGAGTTAAGATTCAACTCGAGATGCTTCTCGATGGTACACGTACACCTATCCGCCCTACTCTCATCGATCGCTCACGTCTAGATTACAAATCTATTATCGGCAGAAAAAATCTCTTTAAATTTCTCGTTGACGTTTCAAAATAAAAAAACCTCTCTGACATTTTATTTATTTATCCATATCTCAAATACGCATGAATTTTCAAGATTATCTCAACAAAGTTACACATGGTGGATTTAAATCATTTCTCAAAAAGGCCTCTGAGATTGGTATCGCTATTGAAATTCTTGAACATGAACAAGTCCCTGTTCTAAAACTTTCTTATGGAGGAAAGGTCTTTTTTTGTTACAAAAGGAATATGCCCATCCTCCGCCGTATGGGCAATCTAACGAAAAATAAGGTTATTACAAAAATGATTCTGGAATCTGTCGACATCAAAACTCCTCGCGGTATAGTGGCTGTCTCACCTAAAATAGCCGTCTCTGAAATCCGCGAGAAAAAGCTTCGCTACCCACTGATCATCAAGCCTGTTGACGGATCACTCGCCAAAGGAGTGACCTGGAACATCACTTCTGAACAAGAAGTTGCAGAAGCGGTAGAGCACGCTCTTGACGCTTATGGTTATCGTAAGGGTATTAAAATTATTGTAGAAGAGATGTTTGTTGGAAATGAATATCGCGTCCTTGTATTCAATGGTAAGGTCCTCTCTTGTGTAGAGAAAATTCCAGCTGGTGTGACTGGTGATGGTATAAACACTATTCAAGATCTGATACATACCTTCAATAAAACTCGTCGCCATGGTTTTGAAATAAAACTTGATGCTGTTGCAAAAAATACCCTAGAGAAAGCTGGCTATACTCTCAAAACCATTCTTCCAAAAGATTTCTTTTTTAAGTTTCGTAGCAATCTCAATATGTCTGATGGCGGTAGAAGTATAGAAAGGACCAAAGATATGAGCCCTACCCTCAAAGAAGTCTGTGTCAAAGCCATTGAAGCTATTGGTCTTACTTATGGCGGTTTAGATCTTATTACCAATGATTTAGGTTCCCTCAAGCCTTCATACGTGATCTTGGAAATTAATCCAAATCCCTTCTTCAATATGCACGAAAAACCCCTTGTTGAAGGCAAGGGTATTGATGTTTCACTAATTATTTTGCAACACCTTTTTCCTGCTTTAAAAAAGGTTGCTTAAGAAAGTTATTTTTGTTTTTTTGTGCTATAATGCAGGGTATAAAATACCTTGTTTATGGCTTTATTTCAAAGAAAACGTCGCGTGCGCTTCAATGAAGAGACCTCCTCACCTAAGAGATCTTTCTCTTTCCCACTCCCATCATGGCTAGAGAAGCACCGCACTCTCCTCTTTCGTCTTTGTTTAGGCTTTTTTGGAGCATTTATTCTTCTTTTGATTGGGACTTTTCTCTATTTCGCTAAAGATCTGCCAGAAGCGGGCAATATCAATAAGCGTTTTGTAGCTGAGTCAACCAAAATCTATGACCGTACCGGGGAGCACCTTCTCTATGAAGTGCATGGTGAAGAAAAGCGTACCGTGGTACCTTTTGACCAAATACCTGAGATAGTGCGGGCAGCCACTATTTCCCTTGAAGATCAAGATTTCTATCATCATTTTGGTATCAAACCTTCTGCTATTCTTCGGGCTGCCCTCAAAGACATCATTACCCTTGATGCGGCTCAAGGAGGTTCTACCATCACCCAGCAGTTTGTCAAAAACTCTCTGCTTTCTAATGAACGCACCGTGACCCGCAAAATCAAAGAGGCTATTCTCTCTATTGAAATAGAAACGGTGTTTAGTAAAGATGAAATCTTAGCGATGTACCTAAATGAAATTCCGTATGGTCAAAACGCCTATGGTATCGAGGCGGCCGCTCGTACGTACTTTGGCAAATCAGCCAAAGACCTAACCCTCGATGAGGCTGCTCTCCTAGCGTCACTTCCGCGTGGCACTGCTTATTACTCTCCATATGGCAGCCATCCAGAGCGCCTCACTGCACGCAAAGAATATGCCTTGCACCAAATGGCTAAGCTTGGTTATATCACCGATGAACAAGCAGAAGAAGCTATTAATACTAAGACTCTTGAGAAGATTCTTCCTCAAAAAGATATTATCGCCGCCCCTCATTTTGTGATGTATATCAAGGATTATCTCCAAGAAAAGTACGGTGACCAATCTATTGAGCAGGGTGGCTACAAAGTTATTACGACTCTTGATTGGGATAAACAGCAAATGGCTGAGGAGGCTGTACGAGAAGGCTCTAAGAGTAGTGCTACCTGGAAAGCTTCTAATGCGGCTCTTGTGGCTATGGATCCTAAAAATGGACAGATTCTGGCTATGGTAGGCTCAAAAGATTATTTTGATGCCTCTATTGATGGACAGGTAAATGTAGCTATCCGCAACAGACAGCCAGGCTCTTCCTTTAAGCCGTATGTCTATCTCACAGCCTTTACCAAAGGCTATCTCCCAGAAACCATGCTCTATGATACAGAAACAGAGTTTGATACTAATGACGGTACTAAATCTTATAAGCCACTCAACTACAATGGACAATTCAATGGCCCCATCCCAATGAAGAAAGCCTTGGGTGGCTCTCTCAACATTCCAGCAGTAAAGACGTTGTATCTTGTTGGAGTCAAAGATGCTATCAAAATGGCCAAAGATCTTGGTATTCAGGGTCTTAATGACCCAGATAGAGTGGGCCTCTCTTTGGTGCTTGGTGGTGGTGAAGTCCAACTTCTTGATCATGTAAATGCCTACAGTACCCTCGCTACAGGT
>CAZYOT010000038.1:6315-7466 GCA_964649305.1 uncultured Bdellovibrionales bacterium | reverse complement strand
TCCCTGTGTAACCATTCATAAAGATTGATTGTTATGGGTTATACCTTTAGTATACTCCTCTCGAGTGTCTTATCCTAAGTTGAGTGGTTTGACCGGAGCCATGATGGCACCTGGATTGGTTTTCCACTCATCTGAGACATCCGCATAGAGTTCGAGCTCATTGCCATCTGGATCAAGGATATAGAGACTGTGTGTCACTGTGTGGTCCGCGGTTCCGATAATAGGTACACCCTCTTCCTCTAAATGCATGAGTGCCTCACGAATAACATCCGGGCCATCACCAATTTTAAAGCCAATGTGGTACAAGCCCGGCCCGCGATGACGCTCTGGATTGGGCTGACCACCTATTTGAATGAGAAGGAGCTCATGGTGCGTGCGTCCACCACTAAACAAAGCGGTAAACGTATCTCTCGCAATTTCAGAGAATCCGAGTGTATCACGATAAAAATCTGCCATGCGGTTGATATCAGTGACATAGAGCACTACATGGCCGAGTTCTTGTATTTGCATATTTACTTAGGTGAGGAAGTTAGCGAGGAGGATGTAGGTAGCGTAGTTTTCGATAATAGCCAGAGGAACTCCTAGGATGAAGTACCATTTGCGGGTCTTGTGACGAAAAGCAAACATACCCGCATACACCCCAAAAGCTCCAAAGGCTACCGCCATAAAAAAGAGCATGCCTTCGGAAATGCGCTCAGCTCCCCTTTGTCTAGACTGAGCTTTATCCCAAAGCATCACCAAAAAAGCCACGATATTGATAAGGGCAAAAACTACGAGGAGTGGAGTAACTTCAATTTCCATACATCAAAAAATATTATAATAATTTTTCGCCAAGTTTACAGGTAGCTACGATATTTTTGCAGGTACCATATTCGCCTAGTTCGTAGATATCCAGTGAAGTGGCGGTAAAAGAAAAGTCGGGCGTTGGCAAACAATCGAAAAGTGATTCATCTTGACGCTCCTGGAAACGAGTCAGGGTGAGGTGTGGCTGATAGAGTCGGGCCACCTCAGCACTTCCATAAAGCTCTAGATTTTCCTGACGTTCTGGTGAAAGGTCTGACCACTCTTCTTTTTGCTCTCCATCTGGTGTCCGGACACGTAGCGGTGCGATGATAGCGAGGATGGCTTGATGCAGTTTCATGAGGGGTTCA
>CAZYOT010000038.1:0-6305 GCA_964649305.1 uncultured Bdellovibrionales bacterium | reverse complement strand
CATCTATCTCATAACTCATATCCAGCCAACGGCCATCTACGAGACGGTACGAATCCTGTCGTAGTGGAAAAGGCTCAAAGTTTTCGGTAATACTCTCAAGCATGAGTATAACTTGAGGCAACACACTTTCCTCGAGGGCGATATGTAGCAGTGTGATGTGCGGAATATGCGAAGTCTTGTCGAGCTCAAAGCAAGCCCCTGGGAGATGCTCCATGGTATAACGACTCACCTGGCGAGCACTCTCAGCTACCACTTCACTGGCATCTATCACGATATTATAATTCTTGGCCATACTATTTGGCACCCATTGGCAGACTCTGACAGGCTACTCCATCTTTGTTGCCATCGAGTCTATTGGTATCACTAGACACACCTCCTGCTTTCATGAAGAACGACTGAGCTTGTGGCTGTGTATCAAAGTCTTCACAGTTGTACTCATCGGTTGCCTTGCCTTTGCTCGCATCAGTCACTACGTTACCTTCTTTGTCGCGCAGGACCTTGGACTGTGAGAGTGACTTCGTCTCCACCATCTTACCCAAGTCATAGTCTGTATTGGACACTTCAAGACCAAGTCCGACAAAAAGGAGAATCATAATACCAATCATCCATACGCGAAGCTTGGTAAAGAAAATAGCAATAATACCTACGAGTACTATGAGACCTACCAGGATACTGAGACGTACTTTCTTACTCTTACGCCAATCAGCTATATCGCCAGTTGGAGTTGCAGGATTTTTCTTTTTTACTTCTGGCTTAACTTCTGCTTTGGCCTCCTCGGGCACATCTTGGTGTGTCTCAGACATATGCTCAAAGTTACTTATTTATACTTTTAGTATACCACCTTCTATCTAGCACTCCTTTTATTGATGTTTTTTGAGGTCCGAACTCAATATTTTAGTGGATATTGCGGCGAAGGGCTTTTCTTCTTGCTCGGTAGTCTGGGATAGTCTCCCCTACCAAAGCCCAAAAGTGTGGACTGTGATCAAAGGCCTTGAGATGACAAAGTTCGTGGACGATAAGGTAATCTGCTAGATGCTCTGGCAAGAATAGGATACGGTAGTGAAAATTGAGATTGCCTTTGGCCGAGCAACTCCCCCAACGAGTAGACTGATTTCTCACAGTCACTTGTTTGTAGGTATAGCCGTAGTGTTTATTCCAGTGCGCCAGCTTGACTTTGACCAAAGCTAAAGCCTCCTTCTTGTGAGTCTGAAATTCTTTGGTCGAGCCGGTGAGCCTCATACTCCCAGTAATGGTCACCGCAAACTCTCGTCGCTTCGCCAGTACCCACTTGGACTGAGCTTCTAGTACCCGAAGTAAGAGCACTCTGCTTGCACGGAGCGGACCCGTGACAGTCACGCGCCCTTCTTGATTGACCAAGATACGAATGGTCCGCGACTGAGCACTACGCCTCAAAGTCACCTCTATACTTTCTGAGACATCAGCTGGATGCCATTGATATTTTTCAATCTGTATTTTTTTCTTGGGTGTAGAAATACGGAAAAGAGTCATAGAGGGTTGGCAAAAAAGTGATTGTAGGCTATCATAAGCACTCCTCTCTGTGCAATCAGAGTAATCTCGACTACACTAGACTTATATGGAAAAAGACACCAAGGCACCACTAGAGACACCAGAAAAACTCGCTTTCTTGGCTACCAAATACATAGGGTCTATCCCCTCGCTCATCCTCCACACCTTCTTTTTTGTGGGTATTTTTTCGTTGTCTTTGATAGGCTTTACCTTTGAAAACATCCTGCTCATCCTCACGACAGTGGTCTCGCTCGAAGCCATCTACCTTTCAATATTTATCCAAATGACGGTCAACAAGCAAGGTGAAATCATCCAAGAGGTGAGTGAAGATGTGGAAGATATTTCCGAAGAAATGGAAGAAATCTCCAAAGATATCGATGAACTGCAAGAAGATGTAGAAGAAATTTCTGATGATGTGGAAGAGCTGTCTGACGACGTGGAAGAACTCTCTGAAGAAATCGAAGAAGACGACAAAGAAGATGCTATCGAGCGTGCCGAGGAAGTGGCCCGTATCGAAAAAATCGAAGGCATGCTGGCTGAACTCCTCACTGAAATCAAATCTATTCGTGGTAAAAAATAAAAGGATAGCACAGTGACTATCCGTAGGTATGAGAAAGGGCTCGGCATCATTTGACACCAGAGCCCTCTAAGTTGTTGCCGATCGAGCCTAGTCTGGATCGACAGGAATGAGTTCTGGCTGAGCATTCTCGGCCATTCTCAGGATGAGCGGATCGTCCGTCTCGTTTTCGGCGCAAATGTCTCCCCGAATGGGTTGAAATTTTTTGCCGTCGAGCGATGCTTCGAACCGTGTATTGCACGGCAGATAGTCTGGCCGTACAAACATGGGCTCTGGTATCGCAGGTGATACCGCCTTGCTGAAGAGGATCTCACGTCCGGAAACGGTCCTGACAATAATAACCCTTTCAATGCGTGTATCATTGTAGATATCAACAGCCCTCATGGGGACCATGCGGCGTATATTGCCGGCTTCACTGATATCCGGCTGCCCAGCATAGAGAGCAGCTCCCATCAAGAAAATACTTCCCAAAATCTTCATCATTATACCCTCCTTGATGTTCTTTATATGATAGCACTTTATTGACACTTTGTCAATAGAGCACAAGTCCCTTTCTATTAGGTTCAGGTAGCTACCCCAGACTAATCGGGGGCTTCCCGTCTTTTTGATAGAGAATCAATGTACTCCGCTGACAAAAATCCTGTGCCGGCATATCAATATTATACCCGTTGAGGTACTCGATATGCATCACAAACATGCACTGCTTGGTATCGGGAATAAAGATCACCTGATCTACCCCCGACTGAAGATATATATCCTCATGACGAAGAACTGCCTGTGCACCCAGATGACCATCAGTCACATCAAACATGACTACCTGGGTCACCACTTGATGAGAGCGATTCTGAAGGCTAATGATCAGACTGTCCTGCCTTGTCTTGGCTAACTCTGCTTCACTGCCCCGACAAGCAGTAAGGGCCAAAAACAGTGCTCCGCCAAGAAAAATTTTTCCTTTGGTAAGCATGGTACCCCTCCTCTACAATTTGCAAGGAACCCTAATGCCCCAAGCCTACTAGAAAGCGTTCCTCCTTGTCAAAAATGTCAAAGGGGACTCATTTACATGAGTCCCCTTCAGCAAAGTGTATTCCCCTCTTAGCTCAGAGATAAGATTTGTTGGGCTGCATATTCTCCCACGTCATTGGTTTCCTGGTTGATTTCCAGAGACTTGGCTGCCATCACCAGAGCGATGACAAGAAACAGACCCGTGACACCAATCCACATCCGCTGCTTGGTCTCACTGACTGCATTTTTCCTTTTCATACACATCCCCTTCTTTGCCTCTGTTTTGAGATGTTTCCCAAAACCAATAGAGTGTAGCAAACCTATTAGTTTCGTCAAGTACACCCGCCTCCGCCATCATAGGTGGACAAGTCTGGCAGTCCATACCCAATGTATTTAAAACTGCCACAGACTACGGTGAAAGACTATTTCTTGGCCAATACTTTTTTGAGGTATTTGCCAGTGTGCGAAAAAGTCTTGCGGGCAACTTCTTCTGGTGTCCCTACAGCTACCACTTCACCACCGCCTATACCACCTTCTGGTCCAATATCAATAATATAGTCAGCGGATTTGATAAGATCCATGTTGTGTTCTATGACGATAAGGGTATTGCCCTTGGCTACCAGGCGGTCTAGGATTTCAATCAGCTTCTTGACGTCTTCATAGTGCAGTCCAATAGTCGGCTCATCGAGAAGATAGATGGTACGCTCCACATGTTGACGATACAGCTCTGAAGAAATTTTGACACGCTGAGCTTCGCCACCAGAGAGTGTGGTAGCTGACTGTCCAAGCTTGAGGTAACCAAGTCCCACTTCATTTAAAGTTTTGAGACGATCAGCGATAGCCGGGATATCTGCGAAAAAAGAAAAGGCTTCCTCCACAGTCATCTCGAGTACTTCGTAGATATTCTTGTGTTTGTAGCGGACCTCGAGTGTCTCTTTGGTAAAGCGCTTACCATCACACACATCACACGGTACATAAACGGTCGGCAAGAAGTGCATCTCCACCGCGATAAAGCCATTGCCTTCGCAGGTCTCACAGCGTCCTCCTGGACGATTGAAAGAAAATCTTCCTGGCTTCCAGCCACGTACTCGTGCTTCTTCACTTGAAGCAAACAAGTCACGCACATGACTCCACATACCAGTATAGGTGGCAGGGTTGGAACGAGGCGTACGACCTATAGGACTCTGATCAATCATCACTACACGTGA
Source organism: uncultured Bdellovibrionales bacterium (assembly GCA_964649305.1). GTDB lineage: Bacteria > Patescibacteriota > Minisyncoccia > Moranbacterales > UBA1568 > UBA1568. Next base: position 1,991 of record CAZYOT010000038.1, on the reverse strand, counting down.
GAGATACTCAGTCCCTACAAAAGACTTGCAGTTTACTACTTTATTGGACTTGTAGCGACGATCAAAACGATTTTTCAAATTTTCATGAATGATTTCATACAAGAGTGTCGACTTGCCAGATCCAGAGACACCTGTGATTACATTGAAGCGACCGAGGGGCACATCCACATTCATGTTTTTGATATTGAAGAGCTGACCACCACGAATCTTGAGCTCGCCTTTTTCTTTGGTACGACGCACACTTGGTACCGGGACTGATTCTTCGTTGCGGAGATAACTCAAAGTCAAAGAGCCGGAAGTATTTTTGGGTGCCGTCAACAAATCATCGAGATAGCCAGAGACTACCACTTCACCTCCATGCACACCGGCACCAGGCCCAATGTCTACAATATAGTCCGAGGCATAGATAGTGTCTTCGTCGTGTTCCACGATAATAATTGTATTTCCCAAATTTCTGAGTGCCTGAAGGGTTTCGATCAAGCGTTCATTGTCACGCTGATGGAGACCGATGGTTGGTTCATCAAGGACATAGAGTGCCCCCACTAATTGCGAGCCAAGCTGACTCGCAAGACGGATACGCTGAGCCTCACCACCAGAGAGAGTGTTGGCACGACGATCCAGTGTCAGATAATTGAGACCGACATTTAGGAGAAACTTAAGACGACTCTCTATTTCACGGAGCACTACAGAGGCAATCTGCGTCTCTCTTTCTGAGAGTTTCAGAGTGTCAAAAAACTCGTAACTCTGATCAATCATCATAGCTGTAATATCGACGATATTCTTACCTCCTATCTTCACAAATAAGGCCTCTTCTCGAAGACGTGAGCCATGACACACATCACAAGGATCATTGCCAAAGAAGTGCTTGGTACCGAGTCCATTGCATGCCTCACAGGCACCATAGGGCGAATTGAAAGAGAAAAGACGAGGCTCTACCTCAGGATATGAAAATCCATCGTAGGGACAAGAGAATTTCGATGAGAGGAGGAAGCTCTCCTTGCCGATATGGACACGTACGAGCCCTTCACTTTCTTCGAGCGCTTTTTCTACAGCTTCGGACAAACGCTCCCCAGAGGTCTCTGGGAATGAAGTAAACTCATCGAGCCAAATTTCGTCGACAATAAAATCAATATCATGTTTCTTGTTCTTAGACAGAATCACTTGCTCACGTAGACTCTTGCGGGCTCCATCCAAGAAAATTTCACTGTAGCCACGACTAAGGGCGTTGTAGAGTAGCTGGTAGTATTCTCCTTTACGGCCACGCACTACCGGTGCGGTGATAATAAGTGGGATAGCCTCTTTGGTCTTTTTCTTACCGGCCACTTTGACTTTGTCACGCACAATCGTAAGCATCTCTTCGGTAGAGAGACGTTCAATCTCACGGTTACAGAGGAGACAGTGCGGACGACCGACACGAGCATAGAGCACACGGAGATAATCATAAATCTCAGTCACTGTCGCCACTGTGGAGCGCGGATTACGACTGGCTGATTTCTGATCGATAGAGATAGCTGGTGAAAGACCGCTAATCTCATCTACCTCTGGCTTCTGCATGGTATTCAAAAACTGTCGTGCATATGCAGAAAGAGACTCCACGTAGCGACGCTGACCTTCGGCAAAAATAGTATCAAAAGCCAGTGAAGATTTACCGGAACCAGAAAGCCCCGTAAAAACCACCATCTTGTTACGTGGCATCTCGACGGTGATATTCTTCAAGTTGTGCGTTCGGGCACCACGCACCACAATCTCCTCACTTGGAGTGATAATCTCAGTACTCTTAATTCTTTTACCGCTTTTGGCCATACCCGGTAGTACAATTACAAATAATTCTTTGTCATGATTACTTCTAGAGGACACATCTTAACATAAAGCCTATCAAATTTTCCTTAGAATAACTCACGAATGCCGGTCTTTGTAATTGTCCTACCGGGCATAATATATATCATTACTAAGTGAGTCAGTCTACCATAAATAGCGCTTTTTTTCAAGGT
>CAZYOT010000037.1:0-7805 GCA_964649305.1 uncultured Bdellovibrionales bacterium | reverse complement strand
GTGGGATGCTCTGATGGTAGAAGTGCCCAATATCATCTCTCCAGATACACCCATAGGTAAAAGTGATGATGAGAATGTAGAGGTAGCTAATACAGGGGAATTGCCACAGTTTAGTTTTGTACCGCGTACGCACATAGAGCTCGGAGAAATGCTCGACATTATGGATCTAGAGCAGGGAGCTAAGGTTTCAGGATATCGTGGGTACTATCTCAAGAATGAGGGAGCGCTTTTGGCACTAGCTATTGTGTCTTACGCGACTGCCAAGCTAGTGCAGAGTGGTTATACCCCTATGATACCTCCTACGCTCGTGAAGGGTTTTCCATTGTTTGGGTCAGGTTATTTCAAAGGACAGGAGTACAATCCAGAAATAGATGAGGTCTACCAGGTGGCCAATCATGATGTGTCTGAGACCGAGAAAAAGGAACCTAAATTTCTCGTTGGTACCGCTGAACCATCACTTTTGGCGTACTATGCAGGTAAGGTTTTGGAAGAAGCAGAACTCCCAGTTCGACTAGCAGGTGTTAGCCAGTGTTATCGTAGTGAAATTGGTTCATATGGTAAAGATACCAAGGGCATGTATCGGGTGCATGAATTTCAGAAAGTTGAGCAAGTAGTGATTACACGTGCCGATATTGATGAGGCCAATGCACTCCAAGAAGAAATGATTGGGTTATCTGAAGCCATGCATCAAGAGCTGGGACTACCATATCGTAAACTTCAGATATGTAGTGGCGATATGAGCGCCGGTAAGTATCGTGCCTTTGATCTTGAAGCCTGGATGCCAGGACTTAATCGTTATGGAGAAACTGGTTCAGCTAGTAACTTCCTTGACTGGCAGTCTCGTCGTCTTCAGATCAGATATAAAGAGGCCACTACTGGTGAACGTAAGCACGTCTATATGCTCAATAATACTGCCTTGCCAGTGCCGCGTATCTTGATTGCCATCCTCGAGAATTATCAGCAGGAAGATGGAAGCGTGGTAATCCCTGAGGTTTTGCGTCCGTATATTGGGCGAGATATGATAGCAATCTCTAAGTAGGTTGACTAGACCAAGGTTACTCTGTACAATATCTGGTGTTACTTGTTTTTCCTTTTAGGAAAGCCAAGTTTTGGGTACATAGCTCCCTCCAGAGGCGGGCAGGCAGTCGTACCGACTTCACATAGGTTTCAACATCTATATTTATAGGAACAGGGTGAAGTTTTAGTATTATTGCAAAACATGGGTACATAGCTCAGTCGGTAGAGCAGCGGCCTTTTAAGCCGACGGTCGTAGGTTCGATCCCTACTGTACCCACAATAGTTGAAAGAAAGCATTCTCTCCTAGAAGAGGGTGTTTTTTATTGACTTTTCACCATTTTCCCGCTTTACTTGCTTCAAGCACTTTGGAAAATTGAAGGAGATGTGAGATGAAGCGATTTAGTTCGTATGGCTTTGGAGAAGCCAGGACCGGTATCGGTCAGTTGGTGAAGTTTTCTCTTCCGAGTGAGAAGAGAGAGCGCAATACTCGTATCATCAAAGCGGTGTTTCGTCGCTTAGTCCGCCATATCGATGTCTATGCTACTAAGCAAGTCAAAAACATGACCCATGGTAGTTATGGGCGTTATACGCGTTATGATATGATTCAGCATCAATATGCTGGCAGTCGTGGGGGCTATATTGAAATTCTTGAGATAGAGAATCCTCCAGATGAGCGGTGGCCCCTAGTCGTGTATGAATATTTTCCGGAAGGAAAAACTCGTTTCAGCGAATGGGAGAATCTCGAATCGGCCAAAAAGGCCTACGATACATATATCAGGAACCCATACAAGACTAAGCTTGATGAGTTACCGGGATTTAGGCTGCTTATTCAATGTGGAGCACTGACTCCATGGTTTTATGCGGTAGGCGATCAGTCTCTGGTAGGTGACTATGCTTTCCCGGAAGGACTTCAGGACGATCCCGTATTTGTTATCGGGAAACGTGTTGTGGTTACGGATTGGCAAGGTCAAATGGCTATCAAGACCTGTATGGGCTGTCGGTTTCTTGACTATATGGAAGACCAGTATACTGGTATGTGGTCCCGGGAAAAGAAAAGAGCTATCAAGAGAATCGTCTACTGGGATGACGGGTCAATATGGTCTGATCTGCCTGGGAATAAGTCAGAGCCTCAGCCGAAGCCACTTCGTGATGATGAGCTCTGGATTACAGAGGCCTGGGAGCAATTCCAGGCGGCACTGTCTGGTGAAGTTGCTGATTTTTCGATTCCTTTTATGGGTGGGAAAAAATTTATTGGTAGAATCGTTTCGGACAAGACCGTGGCTCATCAAGTGGAAGGTGAATATCTGGCAACGGTTACTGTTAGTGGCCGCAGCGAACCAATGACCGGTCGCTTCAGTTTTTCGCCTACGCCTGATATTCCGGATGCAGTCACTTGTATCCAGAAGAAACTTAAACTCGAGCCTGGCGAAATAATTGAAAAGGTTGAAATCAAAGACTATCAGCCTCCTGATTTACCGAAAGGTCAGAAAAAAAGGCGATGGAGTGGAGTTTTCTTTAGGGGCCCATAACTCCAAACGAAGACATGGAAAAACTTGGCAGCTGCGGCAGGGACATGATCCTTGACCGCAGCTTTTTTTATTCATTTATCCGGGGTATAATAAGGAAAAACATATCTTATGATACAAAAAACACTACTCTTAGGAGGCATCCTTTTTTTCTTGACGGGCTGTAGCATTGCTGTACCAGGTACTTCTGTGGGTACAACTGGCGCTACTGGGAGTATTTATAAGTCAGTCGATGCAGGTGAGACATTTGTGCCCAAAGTCAAAATAGATGATACCAAGTCTATATCTTCGGCCAATGTCCTTTCTGTGGCTATTCACCCAACCAACAGTCAGGTGATTTATGTGGGTACGGATAGTACAGGTATGTTTCGTACTATTAATGGAGGTGACACATGGGAGCAAATTACTTTTCCACCAACCAAAATCTATGGCTTGGCGATAGATGCTACCAATGGAGATAAGGTATTCGCTACTGGTGTCTACGAAGGAACAGGTAAAATATATCGTTCTGTAGACGCGGGAGCTACTTGGAAGGAAATGTATACAGAGCCAGGCCAGGGCACGGTGATTACGGGCTTGACTCTCGATGCTGCCAATCCTAGTACTGTGTACGCAGCTACAAGCGCTGGAGTGGTGATACGTAGTACCGATAGTGGAGATACCTGGAAAAACGTAGTTACAGCCAAGGGGCCAGTGACTGAAATTTTTGTGCATGATAAGACTATTTTTCTCACTATTTTCAATCAGGATACAACTGTGTCGTTTGATCAGGGTGTGACATTTGTGGACAGTAGTGCCAAGGATGGTATTGGTACTCAGGTACAAGACGCCGTAGGGGGTGAGAAAAAAGTGATTAAGCCATCTAATATCTACACCATGGCCAGGGATCCTCGTCAGGTCAATGTATTCTATGCAGGAGCTCAAAATGGACTGTTCCGCACAGTAGACTATGGCAAAACTTGGCAAGAGATTGATATCATTGAAAGCTCCAAGAAATTCCCTATCCGAGCCATTGCCGTCAATCCGCTAAGCTCTAATGAGATAGTGTACGCTTCAGGAGGGGCTTTTTATAAGTCTATAGATGGTGGGGTGAAGTGGTCTACTGCTGAGCTCAAGATTGGACGGGGCGTCAGTAAGATATTCTATGACCCGAGTAACCCAAGCACTATCTTCTTCACGCTCCGCAAGTTTTAGCGTATACTAAGGATTGTAACCGCTTGAAATAAAGATATTTATGATAAAAGAATTGCTACAAAGTAATCAGGAGTCTTTTGATGGTGCCTTGGATCATTTCAACCTTGAGGCCTCTAAGATTCGTACCGGACGAGCCAACCCAGCTCTCGTAGAGAATATTTCAGTGGACTACTACGGTACCCGGACACCGCTTGCACAGATGGCTGCTATTAGTATTCCAGAAGCTCGTCAGTTACTTATTCAGCCATGGGACAAAAGTACACTTACTCTGATTGAGACTGCTCTTCGCGAGTCTGACCTCGGCCTCAATCCAAGTAATGATGGTAATGGCATTCGTATTATCTTACCGGCTCTGACCGAAGAAACACGTAAAACCCTCGTCAAAAATCTTAATAGTCGCGCAGAAGAAGCACGTATTGCTATCCGTGCTATCCGTGAAGATATCTGGAAGGCTATCCAGGAGGCAGAAAAAAAGGGTGATATCACCGAAGATGACAAATTTGCTGGTAAAGACGAACTTCAGAAAGTAGTAGATGACTACAATCAGAAGCTTGAAGTGCTCCGTAAAAAGAAAGAAGAGGACATTCTAACTGTTTAAAAAGCGAATGGTGGATGAAGAATAGGCGAAGCAGGCTTATCGCATTATCAGCTATCCACTATAAACTATCCACTAGCTTATGCTCAGTATACTTATTTTCGCTATCGTTCTCGGGGTGCTGGTGTTTGTGCATGAGTTGGGTCATTTTTTGACTGCCAAGTTCCACGGGATTCACTCAGAAGAGTTTGGATTTGGTTTTCCACCACGTCTAGCAGGTATACACAAGGATGAAAAGACGGGTAAGTATAAACTCGTCTGGGGTAACAAAGAGGTAGCCACCAAAAACACGATTTATTCTCTCAACTGGATTCCTTTGGGAGGCTTTGTCAAAATCAAGGGAGAAGACGGCATTGCTATTACTGAGGAAAAAGATAGTTTGGCAGAGAAGAGCGCCTGGGTACGTATTCAGGTAACGGCAGCGGGAGTGGTCATGAACCTACTCATGGCTTGGGTGCTTATTTCTATTGTCCTCATGATTGGCCTTCCGCAACCGATAGAGGATAGTGAGAGTAGCCGCTATAAAGATGCCCGAGTCCAGATTATGGCAGTGGCTCCCAATACGCCAGCACAAACCATGGGTCTCCAACCAGGGGATATAATCAAAAAAATTGACAACACAACCATTACGGGAGTGGAGCAGGTAGGGACATATATCAAGGGTCATAAGGGACAGGACATCACCTTTGATATCAATCGTTTTGGCAAAGAATTTACCCTGCATGGTACTCCTCGTATAGACACCAAAGAAGGGGAGGGAGCGTTGGGTATTTCTTATTCTCTGACAGCGACAGTCCAGCATGGTTTTTTTGATGCTGTCATCAAGGGCTTTGTGACTACATGGACTATCACCTTTGCAATCTTGGGTGCTTTTGGTGCCATGATTGCTTCACTTTTTGGGAGTGGGAGCGGAGCTGCTGGAGACCTGACTGGTCCGGTGGGGATTATCTACCTCACTAAGCAGATGAGTGATTTGGGTATTGCCTATCTCTTGCAGTTTGCTGCATTACTCTCAGTCAACTTGGCGATCATTAATATCTTACCTATTCCAGCACTTGATGGAGGAAGAATCCTTTTTATCTTGATAGAAAAGATTAAAGGTCGTCCGATGAATCAGCAAGTTGAGAATATGATTCACCAAATTGGCTTCACTTTGTTACTTATTTTGATGCTCTTTGTCACTGTGAAAGATCTGCATACCTTCAAGATTCTTGAGAAGATCGGTAATCTCTTCACCTAAGAGGAGGATTGCCTAATTAAGCCTAAAACCCCATATTTACCAGCTGGTAGAAGGGGTTTTTTGGTTATGGGTAGAGGGCTATTGACAATTCGTCTAAAATTTGTTATTATCTACTGTTATCTTTTGTAATTTATATAAGGAGGAAATTATGAGTTATATAGACCTAAAGAGTTTGTTTAAGGCGAAGTTTTGGACAATGTTTTTGTTCGGTCTTCTGACTGGTACGATTGCATTTTTCATTACTATTGGTGTGCTTCCATACTATCGCTCTTCTTCAGACTTTCTCGTAGTACAGACCAATCAGACAAATCAAGACTTCTACACTCAGTTCAAGTCATCAGAGTATCTTGGTAAAGTCTTGGGTGAAGCTATCTACAGTGAAAGTTTTATCAACGCCGTCATCGGTACTGGTAAGATCAGTGGAGAGAGTCTCCCATTTGACAAGAAGTCTCGTCTCGATCAGTGGCAGAAGATGGTCCATATCGAGAAGAACCTCGAGCTTGGAGTCATCCATGTAGAGGTGAGTGGCAATGACCAGCGTGAGATTACCAAAATCTCAGAAGGTATCTCAGATGTACTGATCAATCAAAACACACTCTTCCGTGGAGGCAATCAAGACAGTGTCCAGATTCGTGTACTTTCAGGACCTATCATTGAAAAGACACCGACTCTCGAAACTCTCGCTAAGATTTTGCTCTCAAGTTTCGCAGCGGGATTTCTCATGAGCCTTCTCTACTTCTTCGGTAAGTCTGAGAAAAAGAGTCTTCTCCTTTTTGAAGACTAAGAGCGATTCTCTAACTTTCTTGTCTTCTCTCTGAAACCTCGGGGAGAAGCAAGAGAGCTGGAAACAGTTCTCGCCAAACGTAACTTAAAAACTTCCAACAAATCATTCGTATTAGGAGACTGATCATGCGTGCATTCATTTTGGCTGTCGTGTTGACAGTCTCGGGAATTTTCTCCCAGCCAGTGATGGCCAAGGAGGAAGCTCCCAAAGCTGCCGATATGGAGATCCGCGGCCTTCGGCCTGTGGAAGCTCCCTGGCAGAACGAAGCTCTGTCGTTGGACACCCGTCTGGTGCAGAGTCTGCAGATCATTCAGATCCCTCTCTCCGTCGAAGCACGGAGGGAATGGGTCAAAGTCAACCGTGATACGCGGGGGATGGTGATGGTGGTCGATGGAGAAGACGGTAAGCCTCGGCTTGCTGGTCGCTCTGTCATGAAGATTACCTATCGCGGTCTCCTCTGGATGCCGGATGGTGGTGAAGTGGTGACGGAAGCGGTGATGGCTCCCTCCGGGGAATCTATTACACTACTCTTGCCGCCCAACGTGGACCTCTCTGGGGTTCATGCCGCCATTCTCTCATCCAGGGGCGATTATGCTCTGACTCTTTCTGGCGAGCTTTTGAAGCTCAAAAAGAATGAGCGGGGGACTCGTCTTGCTGACCAAATGCCTGTCGGATTCAATACCTCGGTTATCACGAGCTCATACCTCGTGACCCGCGGTGATGGATCTCGGCTCATCGAGGACCTGGAAGCAATTTTTAGCGAGCATGCTGTGTTAAACGGCATATTTCGTTACTCTGGCCTTCCGGGCACCTTTCTCTCCAGTAATCAGGATCGGTATCCTTCGGTGGCAGCGCTTTACACGCGTGAAGACACCGTCGGGGACCGCCTGGTAACCTGTGGCAATGGAAGGATCGACCCGCTGCTCTTTACGGGCATCGGAGCGATTCTTTTCGGGGGCACCAACTTGTTGGTTGCTCTCCGTAGTCACTGCTAGGAGGTATCGATGACCTGGCACACACCCAACCCTTTCGACTATTCGTCGAGACGGTTGCTTGGTGCGCCGTCTCGACTCCAACAGGAGACCAATCATGCGTAAGTTGTTCAACCGGCTCTTCGGAGTCGTGGCATTGGCGGGGGTAACCCTGGCTTTGCCCACGGCCGCTGAAGCCAAGACACACCACCGCCACCATCACCACCGCCATGCTGCAGTAGCAGCCCCACACGTTACGAGCAGTCGTGACGCAGAGGGCTACTTCCAGTGGCGAGTGGTAGGGGTCCGCAACATGCGGATCTACCAGAACGGACAATACCTCCGTCACAACCAAGTGCTCGCTATGCGGGTCATGGGGGCGACGGAGCAGGAGATCACGGATGTGGTCCAGGCTCTTTCCGTTGACGCGGGAGAAAAGGGTTTGATGACCACGGGTATGAAGTTCAGTCACATGAGC
>CAZYOT010000036.1:0-8421 GCA_964649305.1 uncultured Bdellovibrionales bacterium | reverse complement strand
GCCATTTATGATAGTATCCGAAGTACAGTAGGTAGAAAAAATCTTGCTTTAATAGGGCTTAATATGCGCAGATTGACTGCTTCTTTTTCTGAAGTATACTTCTCAAATATACCGTCTAACAAAAAGCAATGGACGGCGATAGTTCCGGCCGCAGGTAAAGGTACTCGTCTTGGTTACTCAAGGGCTAAAATACTTTTTCCAGTAGGGAACAAGCTTATTATTGAACATATTGCAGAGCTTTTGAATCCCTTTGTTGATGAGGGGATTTTTGTTTTTTCACCAAAAACTAAAGAAGATGTAGAAGCGGCGACGTACGCTGGTTTTAAAAAAGAAAAGATCGCGGTGATTGAAAATTCTTTGGGGATGGCGCATTCTATCAAGGCAGCCCTACCCTTAGTTGAAACTCCGTATGTAATAATCATTTGGGGTGATCAGGTTGCCTTGAGTCAGGCTACCATAAAAAAAATGGTGGATATTATGGAATCACAGCTGACCCCGGATGTGGTGTTACCGCTTTTTGAGCAGGAAAATCCGTATGTGCATTATGCTCAGGATCAAACAGGAAAACTCAAGACTGTTTTACAGAAGCGCGAAGGGGATGTGTTGCCGGTACAAGGATTAGCTGATGCAGGTGTATTTGCATTTCGTACGGAAGTCCTTAGAGATCTTTTTCTTTTCTTTAAAGAAGAAACGGCACCAAAAGGGAATGAGACTGAGGAATGGAATTTCTTGCCTCTTTTGCCATGGTTCGAGAAGACTGAAAATAGCATAATATTTTTTGAACTTCTAGATAAATATGAGGCGAGAGGAATAAACTCAAAAGAAGATGCCCTGGTAATAGAGAAGTGGATGAAGACTAAATAATAAGTGTATGGAGAATAATCAAACAATAGAAAAACAATTATCGGTAGTCATGTTTTCTGGCGGACGAGGTACGGGAGCCCTTACAGAGGCGCTTCTTCGTTATCCTGATATTAAGCTTACTCTGCTGGTTAATGCATATGATGATGGTCTTTCTACGGGGCTTTTGCGCCGCTTTATACCCGGTATGCTTGGACCCTCTGATATACGTAAAAATCTATCTCGATTTCTTGAGCCCAAGAAAGATCAGGTTTCAGCAGTGCTCAGATTTCTTATGGAATACCGCTTCCCCGAAGGCTCTACAGAGGCGCAGGCAATAGCTGTTATTGAAGCTTTTGTTCAATATTCCGAAAAAGGTATTCAGCATGAGTTACTTGAAAAAAGAGAGTCTCTGTCGTTATTTCATTTGCGTATTTTAAAAGAGTACTTTATAGAATTTCTTTCTTTTTATAAAGAAAAAATAAGAGATTTTAATGAAGTATTTCCATTTAGCGACATGTCATTTGGAAATCTTATTTTTGCTGGGGCCTATCTAAAAAATAACCAAGATTTCAATGAAACCATTGAAGATTTATCGAAATTTTTAGGAGTGCAGGCAGGTTCTGTGGTAAATGTTACTGAAGGAGAAGGACTTATCTTGTCCGCTCTAAAAGAAGATGGACGGTACCTTTATGATGAGGCAAGTGTGGTCGGCCCTCAAGACGCATCAAAAATTGCAGAGATTTTTCTTCTTCCTCGTTTAGTAAAAAAACAAGAACTAGGAGAATATCAGATAGATAATATGCGTTATTTGCGTAATATTGAGACATTGCCACGTATAAATATTCAAGCAAAAAAGCTCTTAGAACAAGCAGATGTGATTATTTATGGTCCGGGCACGCAGTACTCCTCACTTTTTCCTTCGTATCTTACTTCAGGTGTAGCAGAGGCTATTATCTCTAATAAAGATGCAGAAAAAGTTTTTATTGGAAATATTGCAAAGGACCATGATATCTTGGCTGAAGATGCAAATAGTTTGGTGCGGGCGTTCCTCTTTAATATGGGACGAAAGGTAGATAAGGTGGTGAATTGCCAGGACTTAGTGACGCGTTTCTTTTTTCAAAAACCCGAAAATGTTGAAACTGAGGAAAACTACGTATCTTTTGATGCAGAGGCTTTTATGTACCCCTTAGAAAGGGTTTTATGGATTGATTTAGAAGGAGAGAAAGGTAAGCACTCGGGTTCGCAAACCATTACAGAGTTATTGCTTATCATTGAGGGTCGTTTACGAAAAAAGGTGAAGCATGTTTCTCAAAAAGTTTCTATTGTAGTGCCAGCTTTAAATGAGGTGAAGACGATTGAAAAGGTGATTCAATCTCTGAAGGAAGTACAGTTTTCGAACTTTTCTTTAGAAAAAGAAATTATTGTAGTAGATGGTTGCTCAACGGATGGCACACTGGAAGCTGTTGAGAAGCTAGATGTACGAGTATATCAAACAAGAAAGGGTGGAGGGAGAGGAGAAGCTTTACGACTTGGTATTGAGAAAGCGAAAGGTGATTTGGTGGTGTTTTTTCCGTCGGATAATGAATATGAAGTAAGGGATATAGTGAGACTCATAACACCCTTGATGAATCAAGAATTCCCGGTCGTTTTTGGGAGTCGTGCTTTTCGTGATGCCCATGATTTAACGGGAACATTGAAGCGGGTTTATGGAAGTGATAAACTACGGTATGTGTTGAGTAAGTATGGTGGGATGCTTCTTTCTACGCTGACACTCTTTTTGTACCATCGTTTTTTGAGTGATCCACTTACAAGTATGAAGGCCTTCAATGCAAGAGTTTTTCGTGATATACAATTCGTATCACGAGGAGTGGATTTTGACATGGAGCTTATCGCTAAGCTCGCTCGTACAGAGCATGTTATCCTGGAGCTACCCGTGAGCTATAGTGCTCGGACCCTTAAAGAGGGTAAGAAGATTACTATTTTAGACGGCTTTCTTTGTCTTTTTGCACTTGCTCGTTTTAGCACGTGGTCACCAATTAAAAAGAAAAAATATCAATATGGCGAAGGTCTCCATCATCATTCCCGCATTTAATGAAGCTCTCTATATAGGGAAGCTTTTGCAATTAATACGGGAGGTGAATCTTTCGTCACTTAGTTTTGAAAAAGAAGTAATTGTTATTGACAATGGATCAACAGATAATACCTCGGAGGTAGTATCTCAGTTTGGTGAGGTACGACTTATACGGATTGATATCAACGAAGGAAAGGGTGCCGGAACAGCTAGAGGAATTCAGGAGGCTACAGGGGATGTGGTAGTAGTTCAGGACGCAGATTTGGAATACGATCCAGAAGATTACCAGATCCTACTTGAACCCTATGTTAGAAATGGTATTGAGAGTTTCCAGATTGTTTATGGGAGTCGTATCCTTGGAGAACGAGAAAGTTCCAAGAGGACTTTTTTTTCAGGAAAGCATAGTGATAAGTCGCTGGCTACCTATGGAGCTAATCTGCTACTTACGCTAGTAACCTTTTTTTTGTACGGAAAATGGGTGACAGATACTTTGACAGGCTACAAGGTATATCCAAGAAAAATGGTACAAAATTTTCATATTAAGACAAAGGGCTTTGAGACAGACCATGAGCTAACTGGAAAATTTTTGCGTTTAGGAGCGAATCTTATTGAAGTGCCCATTCGTTATTATCCACGAAGTGTAGAAGAGGGTAAAAAGATAAAAGCAAGAGATTTTTTCATTGCTGTGAAAACTTTTATATACTTTCGCATTGTCCCTAAGAATACCTTTTAAAGTATGTTTATTTTTTTACAAAAAAATACAAAATTATTTTTGCGTTTTAGTAAGTTTCTCGCTATCGGAGGATCAGCGCTTCTACTTGATATTTCTCTATACTATATCTTGACACGTTATTTCTCGGTGACGTATCTTTTGAGTCGATCTATTTCTTTAGGAGTAGCAATTTTTTGGAATTTTTACTTAAATCGTATATGGACTTTTGCTGCACAAAAAGATCTTGTGTTACCGCAATTTGGGAGGTTTCTTGTAGTTATTGGAAGTACGTCACTATTAAATCTTTTCTGTATGCATGTAGGAGTTTCAGTATTGGGTATAAATGATTTAGTAGTAATTTTGTGTATTTCAGTTTTGTTAACACTTATTAATTTTATAGCGCATTCATTCTGGAGTTATGCTATTAAACAAGTTTAAAAAATACGCAGACTATTTTTTTCTGCGTTCAGATTTTGTAAAAGGGGGTGTGTTGCTAGGGTTACTTTTGCTAATGGAATTTTCTATAATGCCTCTCACTTTTGGTCCAGATAGAAGAATTCATGATCCAGCAGTGTATCGCCTCCAAGATACTTCATATATGGCAGGAGATTGGTATACAGAAATGGCTGTGGATAGTGGAGTGTACACCTTCTATGCAGGACTTATTCAGGCGGGGTCATGGGTGGGTTTTCCTGAGGAAGTGTGGCGTATGTTTCTGTATGTTGTTTGTTTGAGTATCTTATATGTGTATCTTTTGAAGTTAGCAAGACTCTTTACAAGAGAATGGTATATTGTTCCATCGGTAGCTGTTCTACACGCTCTTTTGGTAACGGCTATACCGCCCGCTTGGCTTTATGGGTACTATATCCAGGTAGATGGGGGATTAGCGCCAAGAAGCGTCGCCATGGCGCTTTCAGTGGTAGCCTTGTATTATCTCCTTATTTCTCCAAGGTATCTGCCATGGATTCTTCTTGGAGTAGCTACTCTAATTCATGTCTCAAATGCATTTATTACTTTTGCATTATTTATTGGCGCCTGGTTTTTTATGCGTCTTTGGGGACAGATACAAGAAGATACAAGATTAAGCCTTGAAAAAAATAGTATTCTTGTGAAAGATATTTCACGTGGTGTTTTTCTCTATTTAATAAGTGGGGGATGGTTTATTCTAGAAGTATTTTGGTTGAGCTGGCATCAAGTCAGTACGTTTAGTGCACAAAAATTTATTTGGACCTGGATTTATTTTCGAGCACCGTATATGGCCTTGCCAGCCACTCCTTTGGGATATTGGGTTGTCTTTATGTTCCATGTAGTAGCTCTTTTTTGTGGAGGATGGTTAATTAGGCGGTGGTACAGTAAACAAGCGGTGTATGTAGATCTGCTCATGATAATAGGATTCTTTGCGCTTTGTGGATTCGGTATTTTCTATGTATACGCTTTTATTTTTCCGTGGCTTCCTGGTTTTCAATTCTACTCACTAAGGCTAATTTACTTGTTGTATCTTATTGGGCATTTGTTTACGGTTCTCTTTTTGATAGGTCTGTTCAAAAAAATATGGATCTCTAAAAATCTACGTTGCTGTAATTTTATTGAATGGACAACTTCTGTTTTTCTATTAGTGTGTCTTGGGGTTACATTTTGGCTTTGTCCTGTTTTTCCGGGAACTAAGTTTGTGATAGGGGCACCTAAAAATCTTAAGGATAGCCTGAAACAAATTCAGGTACCCGGACCAAGACCTCCTGAATCTGAGACAGCCCGTTTCCTTGTCGATCGAGCGGAGCCTTTTTTGGCGCCACCAGATTGGAATGGTTCACGTACCTATGTACCTTCAGTGGCAAGTTTTAAGACGTTTGGTTTTTCTAAGGAAGGCCTTGAAGAGTGGTATAATCGTATGAATAGGATTTCAAGAGGTGAACTAGAAGATGCGTACAATAAACAGAATAAGAAAGAAAAGTACAAAGCGGTAAAGATTGATTGGCAAAAAAACTATGAATCTCTGACGGCTGAAGAGGTGGAAAGGCTGTCAAAGGAGTATTATTTTGAGTTGTTTCTAACGTACAAAGAGAAAGAATATCCATTTGAACTTATAATGGAAGATAAAGATTATCGCTTATATAAACTTCCTAGCGAGCTGCCTCAGTAAAAACCTCTTCTATTTTTTTAGAAATAACATCCGAACTAAATTTCTCTTGAAAAAGCTTAATAGAGTTTCTTGAGTGATTCTCAAAAAGGGATTTGCTTTTGAGGTATGTTTCTAAAGAAGCGTATATGAAATCTTCTAATAAGAGCAACTCTCCTTTATTTTGAAGTATAAAAAGATCTCGGTAAAAATCTCTGGGATGATAGTATTTTCCAAGCATAGCAAATGTTTTTGGCTGGTAGTCTTTAAGAGGGTGGTCTGGATACACAAAGCTATTGTAACCAGCTATCGCCATTTCTGTTGTAGCAAATTGGTCAGTAGTTATGATAGGCATACCATGAGCAAGCGCTTCAACAAGGACGAGGCCAAAGCCTTCACGAAAAGTTGGGAGACAGAAAATGTGGTTCTCAGTATAGAGATTGCTCATCTCCTCTTCTGTTAAGACAGCATCAACAAGGTTTATATTTTTGACGCTTCGTATAAGCTCTACATCAGCTGGTCTAATCATACGAATGGCAGTCACAAGAGTGAGTTCAGCTTGATCAGGATAGGTCGCTTCTAGTTTTTGAAAAGCATGCACAAGTTCTAGTCCTCCCTTCATGTAGAAAACTCCAGCAAAAAGAATTTTCATTTTTTGTGATGGAAAGCTCTTTGAGAGGCTTGCCCTTGTTGGTACGAGAGGGTACACGACAGTGCATTTTTTTTCTAATTTTTGACGAAGAGAGTCTCTGTAGTTAAGGGTGCTAAAAAAGCTTTTTTGCGCAGCTTCACTCATAAAAACAATCTTTTTACAGTGTGCTGTGAGGGCTGAGGCAAGAAAAAGAAGTGGAGCTAAAGGGTGACGTGCAATTACATGATTATAATTAAAAGGAGCGAGGCCGGTTTCAATATATGTAACAAAAGGTTTATTTGAGAAAAGCATACAGCCATAAGTAAATAGCAAATCATGGCTAGAAGAATATTTTAGGCGAATATTGGGAATGCCAAGAATTTGCCTAAGAATATTGATTTTATTTTTTTTAACACGGTTAATTTCTTTTTCAAATTCAGGAAGGGTTTTATAGCTATAACGTACATTCTTGGTTGGTTGCCAATCAAAATTGACATTCGTAAGGCCTCTTCCAAAGTTGAGGATGTGTTGACGTAAATATGGCTGAAAAAGAAGAACTTTAATTTTTTTCATAACGAAACACAAGAAGGATGGAGTGACTCGAAAAAGGAGCTAAAACTCGAGCAAGTGCATAAGATAGGCATTGACCTAAAAAGCTTTTATTTTTGTACAGTGAATGGAAGATATTTCCAGGTAAGCCCGTAATTTCATCCTTAGCGCCTTTGAGACCTTCAAGGGGCTGCTTGTAAACAAGTGAGAAGCCAAGATTCTTTAAATGTTTGATGACTGTTTTTTCATCGAGAGCAAACTGATAGAAATGAACAGGGTCTATTTTTTCCGTATCGAATAATTCATAATAACCATGACGAGCCTTCCACTTTCTAAGGAGGGACATATGGGGGAATGTAATAAATGCGTAGCCGCCACTCTTTAGAACTCGTGACATTTCATTCGCAATCTGGTCATAGCCATCCAAAAAATGTTCAATAACTCCAAGTGACCAATAACCATCAAAAAAAGCCTCTTCGTAGGGTAAGGAGCGCACATCGCCAAGAGTAAAGTGAATTTCTGGGAAAATTTCCTGGAGCTGCTGTATTGTTTTCGGCGCAAAATCGATACCGTATGCTTCATAATTTCGCTGGTGAAGAGAATATACGAAGTGGCCTTTGCCGCAGCCAGCCTCAAGAATACGTGATCCTGAAGGCAAAAATCTTTTAGTATGAGGATAAACAAAACGTTCATGGGCACCAGAAAGAACATTTTTTTTAAGACTCTCTGTTTCCCATTGTTTGTCCCAGTATTCAGGAGTAGCAGCCTCATTAACAAAGACAAGACGATTATTTGATTGATCGTAGTATTTTTTCATAGGTATCGAGCATGACACTTTGTCTGAAATGCTCAGCAACTGATTGACGAGCAGCTGAGTACATTTGTAGTAAGATGCTTCGTGAAGTATCTATTGAATGAGCAAAGTTTTGGTAGGATTCGTGATTAAAAGGATAGATTGTCTGAAAAGGCAGATGCTTGTCTAGGTTCACAACTTTTCCATTATACCCTGATTTGATGAGTTCTGGAATACTACCACGATTATAAGCCACCACAGGGAGACCACAGGCCAGAGCTTCTAAGACACTGTTAGGACAAGCGGATTGGTCGGAAAAGAGGAAGATATGAGCATTTTTGATAACTTTTGATAACTCTTGATGAGGGATTTTTTCGTGGAGTTTTATATGAGAGGGAAGAGGTTTGATGCAGTCAAGTAGTTCAGGTGTAAGGGAACCATAAATATCAAAGCAGAAGTCTTGAGGATTCAGGAGTTTTACTGCTTCGATGAGCGGTAAAATCTGATCTTTGCGACGAAATTTAGCATAGGTAATCAAACGAATAGGGGCATCAAATGATTTGTGCTGATCTGGTGTAAAGAGATTTTCATCAACACCATTGTCACGCCGGTCAGTTTTCTGCTGATGCATCGCGAGCGCGTCGAGGCGCAATTGCTCCGCCTTGCCACGGTCGACCCGCTGACCGGGCTGCTCAATCGCCGGGCT
>CAZYOT010000035.1:0-8759 GCA_964649305.1 uncultured Bdellovibrionales bacterium | reverse complement strand
ATGAAAATAGGGGCATTTATTGAAAGATTTTCTATCGATGAATTGCCACAGTTCTTCAATGTTCTCCGGGGTGATATGAGTCTTGTGGGGCCACGTCCGCACCAGGAACGTGAGGTAGAGCAGTATGCTGAGTATCATCGTCGCCTCCTCACCATCAAGCCTGGTATTACCGGTATGGCCCAGGTATCTGGTCGCTCGGATCTCCCATTTGAAGATGAGTACCGTTTGGATGTTTTTTATATAGAAAACTGGAATCTGCTCTTGGATATTATCATTTGTCTCAAGACCGCCGGAGCGCTCGTAAAACGTCGTAAAAACGTGAAATAGTTTTTAGCAGATATTTCTTCACATACCTCTACCTCATCGGTAGAGGTATTTGTTTTATGTTATACTAGAGATACTTAACACATACATCTATGTCTGTACTCATACGTTGGATTTTGTCAGCATTGGCCTTTATTGCTGTAGCCAATTTGGTGCCTGGTATCACAGTGGCGAGTTTTTGGACCGCTCTCGTGCTTGCTCTTCTCTGGGGACTAATAGGAGTGACGATTAAGCCTGTCATACTCGTCCTCACTCTACCAATCAATATTTTGACTTTGGGTATTTTTACCTTTATTTTGAATGGTTTTTTTCTTTCACTCCTTGGAGGGATTGTGAAAGGGTTTGAGGTAAAAGGTTTTTGGGTGGCAGTCCTTGGAGCTATGGTACTTTCAATTCTCCATATGCTTATTCACTGGGGTCTCGATAGGGCAGGGCAGAAATAATCTTGGTATACGCAAAACAGCCCTTAAAGGGCTGTTTTTTTATTGACAAATAGTAGAGAGAGGAGTATTCAAAAGGTACGTGTCACTTGGCTTTATGGCCTAATAGTAAGGAGAGGAAGGATGTGTGCACAGCGAGTAATGTTCTTTGATGGATTTGTGGGCCAGACGGCCAAGGATCCCAAGCGTATCATATTGGAGAGAGTAGCTTGTGCTTACCAGCGCTATGAGATACGCCAACATTCAGACGAACCAAGGTACCGTATCGACCGGGTTATTGTGGTCGGTGAAGAAGTGGCGGGTCGACGAGATGTTGATATCCTGGCTTTGCTTGGCTTTGCGGGCATTCCAGCTGACAGCATTATACTTGCTGGCAATGCTCGAGATACTCTACATGCTGTCGAACTTTTAGTGGCTACGGCAACAAGGTTCTATCCACGTGTCCAAACAATCAAAGTGCATGTGGTGGCCCATGGATGGCTTCTTGAGCGCATATGCTTTTATATGCATACATGGAAGCAATCAGGTATCCAATATCACCCGGTCTTTCTGCCACGAGACTGTATCCCTCTGAACGGATACCAGCCCACACTCTGGGAACGTTTGCGTGAGTGGGGACGTCGCAGTGATGCTGCTCAGGCTATATATCGACAGGATTTTCCTGAATGGTGGATGCAGCCTGGCATACTGGGCGGAGACTGACGTCGGTGAAGAAAAAAACAAGAGGGGGCCGTGTGGTGATAGTATTCACCTGCGGCCTCTTATTCTTTTTCCTTGGTCAAAATTATCCAGAGACCTAGGAGAAAACCTCCAGCAGTAACAATTGTTATGAGCATAAGAAGGGGAAGTCCTTTGATGTATTCCGGTTTATATTGACTCATGCGTTCTGTGAGGCGCCAGATATCGCTCGTCCAGTTTCCTGAAGTATAAGCAGGGCGAAGCTGAAGCGTTTCGTTTTCATACACTTTATTCTTAGTTACAAGCGTGTAGCTGCGCCCAGGAAATTCGCTGGTATTGATGTAGGGAGCATCACTAGATTTACGGTCATAGGGAGAGGTATAGACAATATAGACGCAGTATTTTTTGCCTGCTGAATCAGCAATGCGATTGAAGGTAAAGCGAGTATAGTTTGTTGGCTTGAGCTCTAGAGGAGTCCAGCTGTCAGTTGCCAGAATAGTAGTACAAGATTCATCGCGAAGTTCGAAAGTGAGAGCCTCACTTGGCCAAAGGTCTATACCACCAATACTGACCTTAACCAGAGAGAGGCCGTTCTCTTCAGCGGTGAAGACCTGAGCAAGAGGTTTGTCTATGGTGAGACGGGCACGGTCTTTTTTGCCTATAAAATTATAGTCAGAGTCCGGAAAATGAAGCTGAGAGACAAAGCCCAGTATGATAGAGCCAAGACCAATAATAAAGGCTCCTAGGAGGATTTTTTGAGCTTTGGTGAGCATTTGGAAGGACATATTAGAGGTAGTAGCGGGGGATTATGACGTTGAAGACTGAGTAGAGACAGAGAATGAGCATACCGAGCGTCAGAGTTTTAAGGAGGGTGGTAAATTGAGATCTATTTTTGGTAAAGAGAAACCCTAGTCCGGTTACAAGAATGACGAAGTGAGGAAGGATAGTTGGTAGAAAATAGCGTCCAGGAGTACCGATTAGTATTTCTTTGGTGAAATCAAATGTACGCCAGTCATAGAAACGAATAGCCAACTGGAGAGAAAGAATAATACCAAGACTTAGGTAGATAATTTTTTTGGATGGAAGGTAAGTAAGGGTTTTTTTAGAAAGAAGAAAGAAGATGAGGCCTGTGTAAGCGAGGTATTCAAAGAACCAAATAAAAATGAGAAGGGTCTTTGATATCTCAGTATCGAGCCAGCCAAAATTTCCCCAGTAAGAAGTATGAGAATGAAAGAGGTCATCGAAGGAAAGTGTTTTTTGGGTGTAAGACAAGAGCGAGTCCGAAACAGAGGCAAATTGTGAACTAGCCCCTAAACGAAAAATAGAGGTGGTATATGAATGAGGGATGGCCACAAAAAAAGTAATGACCACAAGAGTGGCGCTGAAAAAAAATAAAGAGAGTGTTTTTTTTGTTGACCAATGAAAGTGATTTTTGAGAAGTAAAAGATAGATGACTCCCATGATAGGCGCAAGACAGATGGCAGGACCCTTGGAGTAAAAGGCGAGTATAAAAGAAAGGAGAAGAAATGTGTGATTGATAAAATTTGGTTTAGTGAGCACTCTGATACTGGCAAGAAAAAAGAGTGTAAACGAAAACACTAGAGCGATATCGATATTGACGATAGTACCAGTAGCTAAAAGCATGGGCTCTAGACCAACAAGCAGGGTAAAGAGAGCTCTTTGTAGAGAGGAGGTAAAGAGGCTATAGGTTACGAGATAAGTAAGAACAACGATGCCAAGGTACAAGGCAAGAGAAAAAAAGCGAGTGAGAAAAAAGCGTTCATTGAAGGTGAGTTCGGGAACATTTTTTTCTATGAGACTTGCCAAGGTGTAGTAGACGGATTTTGTGCCGGAGGCGTTATGCGGATATGTGTCTATATAACGTTTGGGCTGGGTCTGATTAAAAGTTTGCTCATCTGGATGAGTAGTGGTATGGAGTGAGAAATTTTGAGTATTTTCTTCTTGCCATTTGAGCTCATCAAATTGGTTAAGTTTGCCGCCGAGAACGGTTTCTTCGGAAAGGTTAAACTCCCTGATATCTTGGCCGCTGTGTATGAGTCTTCGTTCTTGTATGGGCCAGGTCTTTTCTTGGGGCTCGGCTTTGTACTGGACTGTGCCATAGTGGATGGGCTCGTCTGGTCCCTGGTAAATGGGGAGAACGAACACAAAAAGGGTACCCACAAAAGTCAGGAATACTCCTATGAAAAGAGGAAAAGATTTAAATTGGAAGTTTTGCATGAGTATAGTATAATACAATGGCTCAATAAAGCCATAGTTTTGGAATATTTTTTATGGAAAAATACGAATATATCCTTTTTGGAGGCACTGGCTTCATTGGGGCAGAATTGGCTTTCCGATTGCGACAAGTAAGTGATGCAGTACTTTGTATTGGCCGTTCAACTGATGATGTGTTGCTTCAGAATGTTTCTGTAGAGGAAATTGAATTAGCAAATGAAGGCGCGGTAGAGAAAAGTGTACGGCCAGCTAAGAATTTTTTTATACTTCTTGGTCAAAATTATCCAGATTTTGATAAAGAGAAAGAATTAGAGATCTTACGTAGGATGATTAACTCTCTCAATGCACTTGATGTTTCTACGAGGGTCTTTTATTTTTCATCAGCACTCGTGTATGGTGATACGGTTGAGGTGGCCTCTGAGACAGCTATACCGGAGCCGGTGGATGTGTACAGTCAATTTAAGTATGAGGCGGAGCAATTGTTTCAAAATACACTTGATAAAAAGCATCAGCTCCGTATTTTACGTTTGGCCAATGTCTACGGATCTCCAAAAAACAAAGGCTTTATCGGACTGCTGATGCGGTCTGTTGCTTCTAAGACGCCATTTGTCCTTAATGGTGGAGGGGCACAGGAACGCGACTATGTATATATCGATGATATAGTGGGCGCAATCATGGCTATTGTTGAAAATACCAAGGAAGTCCAATGTGATATTATCAATATTGCCACTGGGACATCGGCTAGTTTACATCAGGTGGTAGATACTTTTCAGGAGCTTCTTGATGCACCCATTATGTACTCGTTAAATCAAGAAGTACCCAAAGAGGTTCAAATAAGTAGAATAAATAATGAGAAGCTAGAGAATATCTATCATTACAAAATCCAGTATTCACTCAGGGCAGGGCTGCAGAAGACATGGGAAAAATATCAGTTAAATTAGGAAATATGCGTACATCAAAGAATATTCTTATTATTGGAGCAGGTAAGGCAGGACAATTGCTACGTAAGGACATAGGAGAGAATTACCCTAATTATGAGGTTATAGGCTTTATTGACGATAAAGCCAAAAAAACAAGCAAGGGTTTGGTGAAAGGAAGAATTGAAGACATAGAAAAAATAATCCGAGTATATGCAGTCGATGAAATAGTGATTGCTATTCCATCTGCTGATGGAGCATTGGTACGCCGAATTTTATTACAAAATATAGCCAATGACATCCCTATTCGTACTGTGCCAAGAGACCAGAGAATTATCGGCAAGAGCGAGGTCCGCTACGCTGAAGTCAAAAAAATTGACTCAGAAGATTTTTTGGGACGACCCTTCGTTCGTAAAAACGTAGATCGTTTGAAGAAGTTTTACCAGGATAAAGTGGTCTTTGTTACCGGCGGTGCCGGATCGATAGGCTCTGAGATCGTGAGGCAGCTTATCGATCTTGATGTCAAAAAGGTGGTGGTATATGACAATTCAGAATATCTTGTGTTTCTCTTGGAGCAAGGATTAAAAGAAAGGAACGTACGAGATAGATGTGAACTGATAGTGGGAAATATTTTGTATACCAATAAGCTAAAAAATATTTTATTAAAAATAAAGCCAGATATTCTCTTTCACGCAGCTGCTTATAAGCACGTCCACTTAATGCACGATAATGTAGATCAAGCTATCTACAATAATGTTATAGGCACCAAAAGAGTGATTGATGCTGCTTTGGAATCAGGGGTAAAAATATTTACATTTATTTCGACAGACAAGGTGGTCAATCCAACTAGTGTCATGGGAGCTACCAAGAAGCTGTGTGAATTTTATATTCAGTCTTTAAAGACCAAGAAAATGCACTTCAATATTGTGAGATTCGGTAATGTCATTAATTCCAATGGTTCAGCCCTACCTCTCTTTGAAAGACAGATAGACTTACATCGCTACGTGACAGTGACGCATGAAAAAATGGAGCGTTTCTTTATGTCAATTAGAGAAGCCGCTCAACTTGTTATTGAAAGTACGGCTGCGAAAAGATCGAATGTCATCCATGTACTAGATATGGGCGAGCTGATTCGAATTTATGATGTAGTACTATCTCTTATTCGTTCAAAAGATTTACAGCCTGATCGAGACGTAGAGGTGAGAGTGACTGGCCTACGTAAGGGTGAAAAAATGATCGAAGAGCTCTATACCGAAGAGGAAAAAAGAGAACTTAAAAAAATCAAAGATAGCCGAATGCTTCTCTTAAATAATACAGATACATGTAAAGAAGAAATACAAGATGTATTTGAACATCTACATCAAATGGCTATCCAGGGAGATGATGATAAAGCCTTTAAGTATCTCAAGAAGCTCTTTCCCTCTATCCGTTAAATGTTATTACGTATGCTACGTCTTTATAGTTGCAAGCTGTGTTTTTCTCAAAAGATTATAGTGATCAAAGAGTATAGGGCTACCTCGAGTCTTAATTCTACCTGGACGCAAGCCTTTGCCTCAGCTCTTAAAGGAGTGGATGAGGTGCACATTGGCCTTGCGCTTTGTCTTTCTTGTGGCTTTCTCTTTTATAGGGATGTGCTTGATGACTCTGAATTAGAAAAGCTGTATGCTGATGAACATCGCTACTTAAAAGTAGAAGTGAGCGCTACGAAATCTGGGCGCCTATGGGAACTTGAAAAGATGCAAAAATTTGTAGCCAAAAATGTGCAAGAGAAAAATATCAAGACAGTCATGGATGTGGGGGCTGGGGACTTTGTAGCGCTTGAAAAAATTGTAGAGACTCTACCAGGAGCTTCTTTCTCAGCTATAGATCCAAGTTTTGAGGAGGATACTTATAAGGGAATTCAGGTTTATAAAACCATGCTCAGAGACTTTGTGGCGAAAGATGTCTATGATCTTGTGATGGCAGTGCATGTACTAGAGCACGTAGGTAATCTTCATGAATTTATCTCTCAGCTTGAAGGGATAGCCGGAAAATACTTGTATATTGAAATTCCTTTTCAGGTTAGCCCAGGATTGTTTCTAAATAGGAGCGCCAATGCTCAGCATATTAATTATTTTACTGTCGGTACCATGAAGCGACTGATAGAGTCGTATGGCTTCGAGGTACAGGATTGCGAGTTTAGTGCTGACGGGTATACACATAATGGAATGCCAGGAATGATCCGTATTTTTGCTATCCGAGGCGGAAAAGGAACAAGTAAGAGTTCTCTATTGGAAACACTCTACCATTTGTTTAATCCGTGGCTCTTTGTAAAAGCAAGGTTTTTCTAAGTATAATGTAAGCTTTTTGTGTTTCAAAAAAAGACCAAAAAATTTAAAGCAGATGTAGAATATTTTTTTAGGAATGGCTCTTGGGTGACTATTCGCTATGGAGTAATTGTCATCTCTGGACTTTTAATATCGGTAGCCTTTTCAAGATTAGTGACCAAAGAACTGTATGGTCAATATCAGTTTGTTATTGCCTTTATTTCGTTTCTTTCACTTCTTTCTCTCCCAGGGCTAAACATTGTAACCCTTAGAGAATCAATCAAGGGGAATGACTGGCCATTGGTTGCCTCAGTGAAGAAAAGTTTTTACTGGAGTCTTTTTATAAGTCTTATTGCCTGTGGTTATGCTTTTCATCTTTGGTATGGAGGCAAGGAGTCATTGGCTATAGCTGTTCTGGTGGGAGGTGTATTAGCACCTTTCTATTATGCCCCCAATAACTGGTATGTTTTTTATGAAGGCAAGAAAGACTTTTTTTCATCATCAATACGTATCATCTTGACTCAACTCACACTACTCTTTCTTCTTTGCGGAGCATTATTTTATGGATTAGGGTTGATTTCCTTGGTAGCTATTTATTATGCAGTGCCCGCTGTATTAGCTTTTTATTATTTTTTTGAGGTACGAAAAATTATTCTTAGTAGGGGGCCAGCTTTAATCCAAGAGAGTTTAGACGTAGTACTTGGGATGGTAATCACTTTTCAGAAGTATATATCTGGTCTCTCAGAAAATATCGTAGTTTTCTTCGTCTCATTTCTCTTTGGTTTTGAGTTATTAGCAGTGTATCAAGTCGCTAATATGGTGGTACTTGCTATAGCGGGATTTGTTTCGGCGCTCTTATCTCTTTATTTCCCACATATTGTCCAGGGAGGTAAAGAATTACGATCTAAAGACATTGGATATAGCTTGCTTGCAGGGGTGCCAAGCGTGGTTATTTTTTTGGTATTTTTACGATTCTTCTTTTTCCCTTTGTATGGTGAGGCCTACCAAGAAAGTCTTTTATTGGGCTATGCTCTGACAGGAGTAGTTTTTCTTATCCCATTTAAGACGTACTTGTTAAATTTTTTTACTGCACACAAGAAAAATAAAATTATTATAGGGGCTAATATACTGGCTATAGTGGTCTTGTCGAACAGTCTTTATTTTACTCAGTCTTTGGGGTTTCATAGAGGGCTAGCTATTTCTTTGTATGCTTTTCAAGGAGCTCTTATTGTGGGACTTCTTATTTTGAGCTATTTTTTTCGAGAAGGTAAAAAAGATACTATGATATACTAAAAAGTATTATTTTACAGAATATATGCAAAACAATAATTTTTTTATAACTATACCGTGCCCCCTTTGTGGTTTTGAAGAGTATTCGGTTATTTATCCAGGCACTTTTCCAGAGACGCTTGATAACGAATTTCTGAAAAATGTGTACTGTTCTTCAAGTGAACATAGTCTTTTTGAGCAGGTAGTAGAGTGCAATAAGTGTCATTTAGTTTATCTAAACCCACGCCTCCAAGAGAATTTAATAGTAGATTCGTATGCGGAGGGAGAGGATCTGACATTTATCTTGCAGGATGCTATGCGCATCCGCACGTTTAGAAAATCCTTGAGAAAGATACTAGACATATTTTCTGTTGCATCGGATAAAAAGAAAGTGCTAGATGTAGGTTGTGCAGGAGGGGCCTTTCTTCGTGCTGCAGAAATGGAGGGTTTGCAGGCTACTGGCATTGAACCAAGTAAATGGCTCGGCGAATATGGAAGAAGAGAACATGGTTTAGATATACGGACAGGTGTTTTGGAAGGCCAGGATTTTCCTGAAAAAAGCTTTGATATTATAACCATGTGGGACGTTA
>CAZYOT010000034.1:0-9255 GCA_964649305.1 uncultured Bdellovibrionales bacterium | reverse complement strand
AGCTCTACTCTACGGCAACTGCGAACATATAGACATTTCTTACCGTTTCAGCAATACGTCTCGAAGTGAAATTCTCCTTGGCATCTCCATCGATGACAAACTCCCTTACTTCTCTTTTATCTACGCCACTTTTGGTAAATATATCCTCAAGTGCACCGAGGAGCTGCTTACCCATGTCGCGTTCTTCTTGCCAGCTTCGTTCCTCTATCACAGAGTCATCTTTCATGAGGCGAAGCACTGATGTATCTTGGTTGACCGTCAGTTTGAGTGTATATTTCATAGTATTTAAATCTTATTCCAATCAAAATTCCAAGGATCGGTTTTGCGGCCTGGGGCGATATCATCATGCCCTACTACATACTTGATACTGTATTTTCCTTTTAGATAAGCTATCAAATCCTTCACGGCCTGATACTGCGCTTTCGTATACTCGTCATCTTTAGTATTGAGTATCTCTACTCCAATAGAAAAGTCATTCACATTTTTCCGTCCATCCTTCATAGTACTCTCACCTGCATGGTAAGCAATGTCTTTATCAGCCACCAACTGATACACTGTGCCATCACGAGCAATCATATAGTGTGGCGATACACCGTAACTAGCCCAGATACTTCTCACAGCACTCACAGAATAGGGGTCGCCACTCGGACTGTACGATGAATGCAGTACCACTGTATCTATCTTTCTATTACTCGCACTCTCATGCCCAAAGGAGACTAAAGCGCTCTTGATAGTAAAACTTTTTGACTTCTCACCTTCATCAGTTACGCTTTTTTGTGAATCATCCTTAGTCTCCTCTTTTACCTCAGGCTTCTTCTCTTCTTGAATAACCTCTTCTTTTGTTGCTGTTTTTTCCTCGTTTACCTCCGATGCCATTTCCTGTGGTGTTGCATCAGATTCAGTCTTAGCCACCTCAGTTATTGCAGATTCTTTCTGTGACTCAAACACTGTCTGGACTTGATTAGTCTTGGCATACCAAAAAACTCCTCCCGAAAGAAGTGCTCCTATCCCCACTACAATCAGTATCTTCCAGTATCTCGTCATATACTCAGTATAACAAAAAAGGTGCCAGTTTTGGCACCTTTCAGATATATGAATCTATTTCTTCTTTTTCTTGCTATCACCTGAAAGAAGTGCAGCGGCTACAGCACCGAGAGCGGCACCGATACCAGCTGAAATAAGGACTGCTTTCTCTGGGTTTCTCTTGATAATGTCGTCAGCCTTTTTCATGGTTGATTCTACTTGCTTGCGCACTTTGGCAATTTCTTTTTCAGCGTTAGCTTTTTGCTTATCTACTTCTGTCATGACGGTCTTTTGGACCTTGGCCATTTGCTTCTTGCCTTCTGTAGCGATACTCATATGTTTGCTTTTATTAAATTATTTTACGTATTACTTTTTCTTACCAGGCATAAGGTACCAGATAAGAGCAATGAGGATAATGGTGCCTCCGATAATCAATTCTCCTGATCCAGTCTTACGCAGTGTTTCATTGATGATGCGAGCAAGGCCTACGAGTATAAACATCACTCCCGCAAAAGCAATACCCACCAATACTAGTACCTTCAAAAGCTTAGCAAAGTACTGTTCGGTATTTTTCTTCGCCTCCGAAAGAGAGTCCATGACAAAATTCTCCACTTTGGATATCAGTGGTGCCATAAGCAAGGTAGAAAAAAGAGCGCCTAGCGCTCCAAATCCACTCTCTTCAGTTTTTGAGGTTTTTTTGGAAGCCATAATTTCTTCTCTGTACGTCTATAATAGCACAAAAAAAGGCCCTTGGCAAGCCCCGTTACAAGTTTCAAGAACGTCCAACTTGAGCCAATAGCGCCCTAAAAACTTGTACCGAGACAAGATCTCTCTGTATGGTAAAACCCCTCTTGAGAGGGGCTTTATTATTTCTTTCTTTTCTACTCACTACCACCTACCAACTAATCACTCACTTATGCCACCGGCTCTGGAGTAGGAGCTGGAAGATCAATAACTTCTTCTTTCTTTTCTTCTACTTTTACTTCTTCTTCCTTCACTCCACTCTTTTCTTTTTTCAAGTACTCATAGAGCATAGTGGTGGCAATCATAGAAACTGGAATGGAGACTAAAAGTCCCACCAAGCAGAGTAAGCCAGCAATATTCATAGCTACAAGCAAGAGGATGAATCCAAAGATATTCATACGATTGCCTTCTGAAAGACGTGAAGCTTCATTGAGAGCTTCTTTCCAGCCAAGTTTCTGATCCACAAACACATATGGCAACATTGCAAAACGTACCGCAACATAGATACCAGGAATGAAGAGAAGGATTAACCCAATAACCATCATGATGTAGTAAATAATACTACCCAGAATGGCTTGCGGATAAATTTCCTTCTGACTGATAATTTCCTTGATATCACCTTCCTCACCAGTTCGTACCAGTTTGAAAAGAAGCGAGATAACTCCCAACTCAATAAAGAGAGAAACGAGACTCGAGATAAGTGAGATCACTGCACTGCCGTCCTTAGGAGTGATGATAGCAAAAACAATAGATACCGCTACCATTGTACCCAGAATCATCCAAGTAAAAACAACGTGCTTCTTCCACAACTCAAAGGCCTGACCAATGAGACCGCTCGCTGGAAAGTTCATAGCGAAATGTATTAAAAAATAAATTAAAATTAACCCTTTTTTATACCTTAATTATATGACTCGGAAAGCCTTTTGTAAAGGTAGTCAAAGGCCCTAAGCTCTGGTAGACTAGGAGGGTATTTATCTATTTATCTTCCTACACATGAACTCATTTTCGCGTCGACAAAAAATTATTTTTGCACTGGTCATTATTTTCCTCTTTGTTGTTGGTGCTGGCTTTTTTTACGCCAAAAACAACAAGACTGAGTTTGCCGCCGGAGGCCTCAGTCTCTTCCAAAAAGTTTCTCAGTTTCTCCCTCTGGCTACAGACACCAAAAAAGAAATTACTGTGGTAGATAAACTTGTCTCAGAACTAACCAAAAAAGACGGTGTCACACGCACCTACCTGGTCCTTCTTCAGAATAACTACGAGCTTCGTCCAGGTGGCGGTTTCCTTGGTCAGTACGCTGTAGTCAAGGTCAAAGATGGTGAAGTTATCTCTCAGACCTTCGAAGACGCCAACCTCCTCGACCAGCGCATCAATGCCAAAGTCACTCCTCCGTATCCACTCACCCGCAAAATGCAGATCAAGAAATGGAAGTTTCGTGACTCCAACTTCTCTCCAGACTTTCCCACCAACGCCGAGAAAGCTCAGTACTTCTACCGTATGGCTGGTGGCCATGAAAAGTTTGATGGCGTAGCTACAGTCAACACCGATGTCTTCAATCACATCCTCGACCTAACTGGACCTATCACTCCCGCTGGCTATAGCACTACCTTTACTGGAGCCGATGGTGCCCTCAAGCTCGAAGAAGTGGTAGAAAAAAACTACCTCGGTGAAGACGTCGCGGCCGCAGCCAAGCAAAACCGCAAGGCCATCATGAAAGCCCTCACTGCTGAGCTTATCGGTAAACTCACCTCACTCAACAACATCCCTCGACTAGCCGAACTTGGTCTCGGTGAACTTCGTAACAAAAACGTCATGCTGAGCTTCACAGACCCTACTCTCCAGGCAGAAGTCGAGAGCGTCAACTGGGCTGGTAAAGTCAATCAGGACTGGACTGGCGACTATCTCATGTTTGTGGATGCCAACCTCGGAGCCTTGAAGACTGATTACTTCGTGAAGCGTCGTATCGACTACACGGTAGACTTTACTGGTGAGAAACCTCTGGCTACCGCTGTCTATATCTACAACAACACCGCTACCTACGGTGACTGGCGCACGAGTGACTACCACACCTATGTCCGCGCCTACGTGCCAAAAGGCTCTACCTACAAGGAACGCTTCATGATCAACGCAGTGGCTCCTGGCGAAGACCTCGGGCGCACCTTTATCGGAGGCTATGTGGATGCCGAGATTGGTCAAGGTGATGTGACAACCACTCTCAAATACGAACTTCCCGAAACCATCAAAGCTGCTGACTACAAGCTGATGATTCAGAAACAATCTGGCATCGGCACGCTCCCTGTCCACATCAAGATCATCACCAAAGAAAAAACCGTCGAGCAATCAGCCGAAATCATCCACGACACTACCTTCACTTTCCAAGAAACCGAAGAAAAGAAATAATCCTACACCCCTATGTCAGAACAACTACAAAATAAGCGTCATACACTGGCTCACCTCCTCGCGGCTGCCGTGATGGAGCTCTACCCAAACACCAAACGGACAATTGGACCAGCCATCGAAAACGGCTTTTACTTTGACTTTGCCTTTGAGACACCACTTACCGACGAAGATCTTCCAAAGATTGAAAAAAAGATGCGTGCCCTGCTTCCGTCATGGCATGATACTACTCTTCATATGCTCCCCAAAGAACAAGCGCTCCAGGAATACCCTGGTAATGATTTCAAGCAAGAGCTCATCAATGAATTCTCTCCCAACGGTGAAGAACTTTCCTTTTACAAAAACGGTACCTACTGGGATCTTTGCAAAGGTGGTCACTCGGACAAACCAAGTCAGGAAATTACCGCTGATTCTTTTAAATTGGAAAAAATAGCTGGCGCCTACTGGCGTGGTGACGAAAAAAATCCCATGCTCACTCGTATCTACGGTGTGGCTTTTGATACCAAAGAAGAATTGGTAGCCTATGAAGAGCAAGTTGAGGAAGCCAAGAAGCGTGATCACCGCAAGCTCGGAGCTGAGCTCGACCTTTTTGATTTCGACGAAGAGATTGGCAAGGGCCTTCCGCTGTGGCTTCCAAAGGGTACTATCATCAAAGAAGAACTTGAGAACTGGGCCAAGGAGACCGAGCGTAAATGGGGCTATCAGAGAGTGACGACTCCTATCATTACCAAAGAAAATCTTTTCTACACTTCTGGCCACTTACCACTCTACAAGGACAGTATGTACGCACCTCTCCAAATTGAAGATGAGAACTACTACATCAAGCCAATGAACTGCCCGTTTCATCACAAGGTGTTTGCTGCTCGTCCAAAGAGTTACCGTGAACTTCCACTTCGTCTGGCTGAGTACGGCTGGTGTCATCGCTATGAAGACTCTGGTAGTCTGTTTGGTCTCATGCGTGTCCGTGGTATGCAGATGAATGACGCCCACCTTTATGTAGCAGAAGAAGACGCTATCGAAGAGTTTGTGCAAGTAATCAAACTCCATGAGTACTACTACCAAATTCTTGGAATTACCAAGTACGAAATGGAGCTTGCTCTCCGTGACCCCGAAAAAATGGACAAGTACCATGGTGACGAAGAAGACTGGAAAAAGGCCGAGGCTATGACTATCGAAGCCATGGAACGCTCAGGTGTCCCTTATAAAGTAGTCCATGAAGGAGCCGCTTTCTACGGCCCTAAGATGGATTTCCAAATTTTCTCTTCTATCGGAAGAAGCTTCACTGCCTCTACTAATCAACTTGACCTCTATGCTGGCAAGAAGTTTGGACTTGAGTACACCGCTAGCAACGGCGAAAAGAAAACTCCGGTGATTATTCACCGTGCTCCCCTCGGCACTCATGAGCGCTTTATCGGCTTTCTCATCGAGCACTATGCTGGTGCTTTCCCGCTCTGGCTTTCACCAGTCCAGATTACCTTACTGCCAGTGAGCGAAAAATTCCTCGACGCCACACGCACACTCGAAAAAGTTCTTCGTGAGAATAATATCCGCGTAGAAGTAGATGCTACCAATGAGTCTCTCGGCAAGCGCATCCGTAATGCCAAGACCAGTAAGACTCCCTATGTACTCGTCATTGGTGAAAAAGAATCTAACGGTGAGCCACTCACTCTCGAAGGACGCGGGGACGAAAAAGCAAGCTTCCCAAATATTCACGAAGCTGTAGAATTTCTCCAAAAGAAAATTCGCAACCGTGAACAGTAGATAACAAAAGAGCCCTCTCGGGGCTCTTTTTTATGAGATTATTGAGGTCGGTCCTCAATATTTTTACTTTGTGATTTTGTCTGCGAGTTTCTTAGCTAGTGCATAGATAGCTTCGCTGCTATCATCTTCTTGAGTATCATTGATTTTCTCATAGTCACATTTTCGGCAACGATGAGTGATACGATATTTCCCACCCTTCACCTCTAGAGCAACTGGATCCATGAGTCCTTGGCATTCCTCGAGCCTATCCCCTGGGAAAATATCCACGTGCTTACTGACCAGACACACTGGGCAGTGATTGGTATAGCCATTCCCCTCCACTTCCGCTCCGCAGGCTTCACACACAAAGTCTTCTTTAATTTTCTGAAAATATTTCACCATACCCAGCACTACAATTACAGATTACTTATAAAAAATCTTTTTTAGAATCAAATTTTTACCGTTACAGCTAACTAGCAAATCATCACTATTCTTTAGGGCATACTGTCTGTAATTGTAGTGCTGGGCATAGTTATTTTTTAGTATCCTTTCTTCTTAAGGATAGCATTGATACCATCTTCATCAGCACAGCTATATTTCTTACTGGCAGAATAAAATCTATCCTTCGGCCCACTACAGCCACCATTGTCTTCATGAAGTGTAGCGAGCATCGGCATGAGAAAGCCTATCCCTTGAGACTGAAATGATGTATAGAGCTTATCGAGTATACCTTGGCGTTCATCTCTTTTCATCCGAGTAAAGACACTCATGTCGTCTCCTATCTTACCGCTCCAGTCGAGATGCACAAACACATTATTGGCCTTGCTCTTGTACTCAGGGTGCCACAAGAGGGCCCAGCACCAGTCTCCAGGTCTATGGTACCAGCGTGAGAAACATGGCCCATCTTCTACCGTCCCATCATGATGAAGCCCTACTCCGCCTTCGATGTAGTCAAACTGCTTGAGGTACGCCTCGTCCTCTATATCATTGGTCTGGGCCCCAATCACTATCTGCATCCCTCGAAACTGCGCATACTCTCGCATATGTGCCAACACTTCGGCCATGTGTCCATCCTTGCCACGACTCGGGTCCTGATAAAACACCTGTCCAAACATAAAACTCTGGATACCCATATTCATGGCTTCCTCAGTGATATAGCGAAGATACTCTCGGTATTCTTTTTTCTCTACTGATGGCTTACAGCTATGTTCTCCCCAAGCATTTCTCGTGCCTTCACGACACATTTTCTTAAAATCAAAGTCTCGGTCTTCTGCTGGAAATTTGTAATCCTTATTGGTCCGCAAAGCCTCTGCGATAAACATCCCGTACACAGTGTTGGGCTTGGTCACTTGGGCTTGAATTTCACGAGCTCGTTCAAAGTCTGGTGGCTCTAGCCATGTCTCGAGAGCTCTATGCAGGTAGTAACAGTTAGAGCGATTGATAAGTGCTATCGAGCTATTTCGGTCACCCCCATAAGCAGAGAGAAAGCCATCCGCTACACAGCCATTACTTTTCATACGTTCCATGTTGGGCTTGGGTGGTGGAGGTAACAACGGCAACGTCTTATCATTTTTGTTGTTATTCTCTTCTGGCTCATAGAAGCCTTGGGTAGCTACCACTTCTTCCTCTGGTACCCAGATCTCAAGAGCCAGTGCATTATCGTTTGGTTTCAAGGCAATTTCATTGGGAGCAGTTCTCGTCGGGAAAAAAGTAGCGAGTGAAAGCGAACCCACGAAGAACAGACTGGTGATACCTCCACCCCAAAACAAGACTTTTTTCTTATCGAGTCTTGGTTTCTCTGGATTTTGACCAATGATGTATTCTGCCATACTCGTAGTCCTAGTATAGCATTGAGAGTCAAGCTCCCTTCTTTACCTTTTATCCCTCATCTTTTGCACTCTATGGTGAGCCAAGTAGAGCGGCAATTCAGCCTGTCCAAGCTTTACCAGAGTAAGAAATTCTCGAAAGGCATCACTTTGTTTCTCATTAGGTAGCACACGCTGTTCTTCATACCAATCATAGAACAAAGGGCTATCTGGCGAATCCCATATAGGATGCATCTTGATCTCAGGTAGCACTACTTCTTCCTTGGTCTTTGGGAGCAGCTTGGTCCGCTCCCAATCTACAGGCGTCACTTTGGTCACGCGCCTGGCCTCAAAATCAATTTCAAATATCATATCCTGTATCTTCCACTTCTCTCGTACGATACCCTCAGCTTCGAGCTTAGCCTTAAGGGATTCCATTTCTGTCTTCACCTGCTCCTTGAGCTCTTCTACATCTTCTTTTGTATAGCCATGCGCCCCAAACTTCTCATCGAGCATAGCGGTATCATAGACCGTAAAGCCAGGTACCCTTTCAGTGAAAAACAGATACTGACCCTCATCTTCGGTAATAGCCAAGAGCTTCGCTACTGGGAGCCCTGCCTCGGCTACTCGCATCATGACATCCGTCTCATGCCAAGGATTACCAGTCCTCCCTGCTTCTGCTTTGACTGGGTTGATTTTCTTGGCAATTACTCGGATGGGATTGCCCTCCTGATCATGCCAAACCGGGAGACACTTCACGGCTGCTGGATCTTCTTTGATTCTGCCGTCTTCTTTGTGCTCAGTCTCACCGGGCTTGATATTGAGACCATGCTCCTCAAAATACTGCCAAGGTGATTCTCGAAAGGCATCAGGCACTACCAAGCCAGGCTCGATAGAAAGTTTTGTTTTTGGTTTTTCAACAGGTGGTATTTCAAACATGTTTCTATGATAGCAAAAAACTCACTTACTCACTCGCATCACCCTGTAAATCTCTCAGAATTTCTGCAATACGAGCTTCGTCTTTCACTTTCATAGCAGCCTCGGTCTCTTTTAAAGATGGCTCTGTGCTTTGGTCACCCTCTATGGGCACAGCTGTATCATTCTCTTTTTTAAGATAAAAATCTCCTTCTTTATCAACCAGAAAAATTCTTTTGATCGAAGAGGCTGGTAAGGTCTCGATAGCATTACCCTCATCATCTAAGGGTCGATAGGCCCAGTGTCGTCCACGAATTTCTTTGCCAGTCGCAGGATGAGTATCACCCCGACGATACATAGGATAGTCAGATTCAAAAATAAAGTTATTCTCCTCTGGCTTAAGATAGGTGAGATCAGGCTCACCTTTGGCAAAAGAAGGAAACGGGACTGGGCGATAATTCACATTTACTTTCCCTTGATCAATATTTTCATCTTCCATTTTAAAAGACCCGAGAGAGCCAGTGTCCATAAACTGACGTAAACCCTCAGTATTCATGATTCGATAAAAGGAGTCTTGCTTAAAATCTGGCTTGTCTATTTTTTGCCACTGTATAGATTCCACTACAACTTC
>CAZYOT010000033.1:0-10659 GCA_964649305.1 uncultured Bdellovibrionales bacterium | reverse complement strand
GCTCCCTCTAGAGAAGAAAGCAAAACGCGACGAAGAGCGTTTCCAAGGGTAGTACCGTATCCAGGATAACATCCAGGAATCTCAAACTTACCGTGGTTAGCGGCTAGCTCTGTGTACTTTGTCTCTTGTGGTGATGTAATCGCCAACATACATTTGTGGTTTCGAATGCGCCGCCGGACCTAGAGTTCATGGGTGGAGCACCGGAAACAATTTAATGAAATAACTTATTTAAATTTACTTAGAGTAGTATTCTACAACCATCTGAGGATCTACACTGACTCCTACATCTTCGCGAGTAGGAAGAGCCATGATTTTTCCTTCACCTTTGGCGATATCGAGCATCAACCAGTGTGGGACATCCTGCTTAGCAGCCAGTGATTCAGCCAGGTTCTTCCAGTAGTTCTTCTCTTGCTTAGAGACCTTAATCTTGATCACATCCCCTACCTTGAGTTCAGCTGAAGCCACATTCTGACGCTTACCATTGACCTCAAACATCTTGTGACCGACGAGCTGACGAGCCTGAGCACGAGAAGTAGCAAAACCAAGACGGTACACTACGTTGTCCAGGCGACGCTCAAGACGAGAAAGAAGCTGGTCACCGGTAATACCTGAAAGCTTAGAAGCTTCCTCGAAGTGATGACGGAACTGACGCTCGAGTACTCCGTAGATACGCTTAATCTTCTGCTTCATAGCCAACTGACGACCGAATTCGCTTGAGCTACGACGGGCATTCTGGCCATGTACTCCAGGAGCATACGGACGACGTGACATCGCACACTTAGCGGTATTACAACGATCTCCCTTGAGGAAGAGCTTTTCACCAGCGCGGCGACAGAGTTTACATTTTGAATCAAGATTTTTTGCCATAGTATTCTTAGAACTTTAGATACGACGTGGACGACGTGGACGACAACCGTTGTGAGGAACTGGAGTAGTGTCTTTGATACCCACGATGGTAAAACCATTGTTTGCCAAAGAACGGATAGAAGCTTCACGACCGCTTCCGACACCCTTCACAAAGACTTCAAGCTCTACTACACCATACTTCTTGACCTTTTCGGTCACATCTTGCACTACCTGAGTAGCTGCATACGGAGTAGACTTCTTGGCACCTTTGAATCCCATATGACCTGAACTAGACCAGCCCAATACTGCACCATTCATATCACTGATAGAAATAATGGTGTTGTTGTAGGTGCACTGAATAGTCGCGCGACCCTTAGCAATCTGACGCTTCAATTTCTTGACGCGCTTCTTAGGAGCATCTCCTTCAGCGGTTGCTTCTGTAGCGACTACTTCCTCTTCAGTTGTTTTTAGTTCTTCCATATTGCTGACTTATGCTGACTTTTACTGACTTATGCCGACTCTTTCATTCTTATTTCCGTGCGAGTCTGTTTCTTGTCCGTATTGGTCTGTGTTATGTTATGTCTTGCTATCTGCCTTCTTACGTCCGCTACCCATAGTCTTACGAGTGTTACCTCTTACGGTACGGGTGTTGGTCTTGGTACGCTGTCCTCGAGAAGGAAGTCCCTTCTGATGACGACTCCCACGGAATGAACCGATTTCTTTGAGACGCTTGATGTTTTGCTTTACAAGATGACGAAGTTCACCTTCGACACGATGTTTCTTTTCAATGACCTCTCGAAGACTATTAGCTTCTTCTCCGGTCAAATCCTTGGTACGAGTATCAGGACTGATAGAAAGGTCCTTGAGAATTTTTTGGCTGGTAGTGAGACCAATACCGTAAATATACGTAAGAGCAATCTCTACGCGCTTGTTATCTGGAATGTTGACACCTGCGATTCTTACCATATGGATTTAGCCTTGACGCTGTTTATGTTTAGGAGTAGTAGCACAAATTACCAGCACTTTACCGTGTCGGCGGATAACTTTACAATTAGCACAAATTTTTTTAACTGAAGCTCGAACCTTCATACACTTTACTGACTTTTTATTAACTAAAACTGACTTATGCTGACTTTATTCGGTATTGGTCCGTTCGTAGTCCGCACCAAGTCCGTATCTTGTTATTTCAAACGTTGGACTATGCGACCCTTAGAAAGGTCGTAAGGACTCATTTCTAAGATAACGCGATCTCCAGGGAGAAGGCGGATGTAATGAACGCGCATTTTACCAGAGATATGAGCAAGGACTTCGTGACCATTATCAAGCTTTACGCGAAATGTGGTACTCGGGAGAGATTCTAATACCTCACCCTCGAAGCGGATCATGTCTTTTTTTGCCATAGTTTGCTCTGTGGTTGCACGTAATAGTGTAAGAAAGTGCGTTTACAAACGCAAAAAAAGAGGCGGTGTGGTTTTTCCCAAGCTCTGTCAGACCTCAATCCTGTACGCGGTATAGTTACCCTCTTTACCCTTATCTATGCAATTTTCAAATGTATGACTATTGTAGAGGGGTATTGAAAAATTGTCAACCCCGCACCTTTTTTGAACCAAAGACTCCTATAATCTTATGCTACAAAAAACTTCCTCACTCTAAAAAAGGCTCATTAAAGCTCAATAATATCTTCTAATCAATGCTAAAGTTCAAAAAAAGGTGCGGGGTTATTTCCCGTGACGTCTCCCTCGCTTACCAAAGTCTAGAATGGCTTTTTCAAAGGCCTCTTCATCAAAAGCCGGGTAGAGAGCCTCAGAAAAGAAAAGTTCGCTATTGGCGGTATCCCACATCATAAAACCAGCTGAAAGATGAGCCTCCCCTCCAGTTCGAATCATATAGTCAACTGGTGGGAGCTCAGCCGTCATAAGAGCAGCCTTAAGAGACTCTCTAGTTACCTCTTCTTTTGATTCCGCCGGTTGGCGGACCAGGGTTTTGACTGCCTGCAACATATCGTCATCACCGCTGTACGCCAAGAAAAAATTCAAGCCATACTGATCGTAGTCTTTGGTTGCTTCTTCAATCTGATACAAGATCTTCTTAAGGCCCTCAGGAAACTGCTCACGCCAACGTCCAATCAGACGGACTCGCACCTTACTCTCATGAATATCTGAATTCCCAAGGAGTTCCTGGAAATAGGTCTCATAGATGTGGAGTAGAGCTCTGGTCTCTTCCAAAGGACGCTTCTTAAGATTCTCTAGAGATGACCCCCAAAAGGAAAGTTCGCGAATGCCCAAAGCATGAGCCTTTTTGATAAGCTTTTCGGTATTCTTGGCGCCAAGCTCATGACCGTACCAAGGCTCTCTACCAAGACTCTTGGCATGACGACGATTACCGTCAGGAATAATAACTACGTGATGTGGTATGTTGACCATAAAAAATTTCCTACGATTTTCTCTCTAATAAATACTCCGACAAAGCTGACAAAAACTGAAAAGCTTCTTCGGTGAGGTGTTTCTTGAGCTCTGGTAAGATACTGAGGCCTTTTTCGGTAGCTTCCCTGGCTTGCTTTATACAAGCATCTAGGGCGCCAGTCTCTCTCAAAAGTACCCTAAAGGCTTCTATATCCCCCATAGCAATACCTTCTCCAATACCCAAGATACGCTGCAATTCATCTTTCTCAGCCTTGGTACCAAATTCCATGGCCTTAGCTACCAGTAAAGTATATTTCCCTTCAGCAATATCTGAGCCTACTGGCTTACCAATCGACTGCTCATCACCAAAGACTCCTAGGATATCATCTTGTATCTGATAGGCAATACCTACTGGGATAGCAAACTCCGAAAAGAGCTTGAGCACTGCTTCATCCCCTCCAGCCAAAAGCCAGCCCAGATGGAGCGGCCCCTCAATAGAATAGCGAGCTGTCTTATTCTCATACATCGAAAGAATCTCTTCTTCGGTAGCCTTACCCTGATATTCGATATAGATATCTCGAGCCTGACCAGTCACAGTGTGCGTCACTATGCGCTGCAGACATGAAAGTGCTCGAAACACATTCTCTCTCGGAAAGTCTGCTCGAAATATCACGTCATTACCAAAAGCATAGAGCATGTCCCCCAAGATAAGGGCTATAGAGTTTCCAAAATGCTCTTCGTTTTTGCCAGGAAAATACTTCTTGGCCTTCTGACTATAACGCTCATGTAAAGTGGCTACTCCATGACGCATAGCATCTCGGTCGATGATATCGTCATGCACCAAGAGAAATGTATGGATAAGTTCTACGCTAACAGTAGCTCGGAGAATCTCATCACGATTCTCACCACCAGCACCCAAATAGCTATAGTACATGAGGGCTGCCCGGAGACGCTTCCCTCCAGAAAGTACCACGTCTTCCATGTGGTCTATGGCCTCTCTGATAAATGGATCTTTCAGATCAGCCTCAAGTCTTGCTTGCGCAAAAAACGCCTTGATTTCTGGCTCGAGGCGTTTCTTAAAATCGGTAATCAATGTTTTGGCATCTGGGCTCATGCGGAAAAGTATAGCATAGAGAGGACACTAGCAGAAGACGTCTAAAAAGCTCTCTAATTAAACTGCAAAAAATTCTTATAGTGCTCGTAGAGCTTGGTGGTGGCAACGATATCACGAGCATTATAACGAGCAATCACATCACTCTTGCCGCCTTCAAATAATCCCTTTACATCATCACCATCTACTCCTTGTGCCTTGGGACTTTCTATCCCAAAAGCCTCACACCAAAGATGAAGACTCCCCTTACGACGGAGTGCTCCATAAAAAGATAACTGGTCGAGTAAATCGATATGCCGAGAGTTGCCTGGCTGATAATTGAGATAACGATTAGCGAGCAAATTCTTGGAAGGTCGAATCCCATGAATGGCCGAACGAATCATGAGAAACGGCACATCAAAACTTCGTCCATTAAAAGTCACAAAGGTATCATATTTTTCTACAATGGCCCAAAAGCGCACAAGCATTTCTTTCTCGCTCATCACCTCAAACTTACAGCGATTCTCTTCAAAGTCTTTCACATCCTTGCCGGGAGAATTCTGAAAGTACACCGCTCCGCGCTCACGTTCAGCATCATAAATACCGATAGCTACTATCTGACCCGTCAATGGAGAAAAGCCTAAGCCTTCCTTGAGATCAGTCAAAGCCGCCGTGTAACTCTCGGCACTTTCACTCTCACGCTTAATCCAGCGTGTCAGCACTTCCTTGGTGGTATCCTCCAAACCATCAAAATCCGCTCCTACCGTTTCTATATCAAATACCAGTGTAGCCATATCATTATCATCAATTACCCCTATTTTAGCACATTTTTAAAAAGTAAATTATCCCTTATAGAAAGCAAAAAGGGCAGCTGTGGTGTGTTATTACACATCCCACTGCCGCCCTCTTCAAGACCCTGCGCCAGGAATTATCCTAGCAAAGCCCCTCAGTTCCTACCCTGTATTGATGGATGGCTTGACCCCATACTGTCTTCGGTAGTCTGCGATGATGGCCACCAAATCCAACCTGTTTTCACTTGCCAGATAGTCAACCAGGTCATCAAGTGTCGCTGCAGCAGCCACCGGAATGCCGAACTTCTGCTCGAATTCCTGAACAGCCGAGAGTTCGGTTTCAAGGCCGCGCTCTTGCCGATCGAAAGCAATCAACACCCCCACAGGAGTGCCACCAGCAGCCTTGACCGTTTCCACGGCTTCAGCCGATGACATTCCCGATGTCATCACGTCGTCGATGATGAGCACATTCTTGCCCGCCATAGAGGCACCAACGAGGGTGCCGCCATCACCGTGATCTTTTTCTTCCTTGCGATTGAACGCCCAGCCATAAATGGCAAATGATGCGTCCAGCATCGTGAGGCCAACAGCTAAGGGAATACCCTTGTAAGCAGGCCCGAAGATGACATCCACGAAAATCTGCGGACCGCCGAACTTGACGCGCTGGATTACCGGATGATTATCCCAGGCAACGCGATAAGCGCTCAACAGCTTGTGCAGATCTCCTCCGGTGGTGAAAAGTCCGGAATTGAAGAAATAGGGCGACATGCGACCACTCTTCAATTTCCGTCCTTCGGGGATGATTTCAAGCGCACCGCTCTCAAGTGCGTAACGAAGAAAGTTTTCAGTTGCCTCGTTCATTGTCTTATCCACTTTCCATTTGACGCTAGCCGTGATTGGTCAGCGTTTCTTGATATTTGTGACAAGGGAGGGTTTACACCCTCCCTGTCACGTAGGTCTTCAGGTTTTAGGGTTGAATGCCCCGGCCTGGAGCTCCACCAAGGCTGCTTGGATTTCGCCATGTAGTTTTTCGGCTTCCGCTCGCGGGTCATCTGCAAAGATGATACCGCTCGAGGAATTAATCAGGAAGCGATGCTTCGCCGCCGTCACCGATGCCTCGAGGTCACCTCCCTGCTTGCCCACCCCAGGAATGAGGAGCGGGATATCCGGTGCGATAGCTCGCACCTGGGCAATTTCTTCGGGATACGTCGCCCCGGTCACTAGACCACAGTTGCCGTTGTAGTTCCAAATCCTTGAGTCAGAAACATTCTGGGCAACACGCATATACAAATCGCTATGTGTCCCTGAATTAGGATCATGATACGGAATATCTTTCTTGCTCCTGTCTTCAGGATTGGGAAGATATTGAACTTCCGGAATACGAACCCCGGCATCCTGAAATTCGCCGGCGCCTGGATTGGACGTCCGACAAAGCACAAAGATGCCCTTGTCAGCCCGATCAAGGAAAGGTTTGTTGGCTTCCCAGCCGAGGTACGGATGGATAGTGAGAGCATCAGCGCCAAAGAGATCAAAGGCCATTTTGGCGTAGTGCTCGTTGGTATTGCCGATATCACCTCGCTTGGCGTCGAGAATGACTGGCACATCGGGCGCTTCCGTATGGATCAAATGCATCAACTTTTCGAGCATCTCAAAACCGTAGTAACCATAGCTTTCAAAGAAAGCGATGTTTGGCTTATAGCAAGCGACTATGTCCTTCGTGGTACGAACCACCCCCTCCAAAAAATCCTGTACCACGAGTTCTTCCGTCATACACATAACATGGTAGCGGCCGGGCAGAAGAGTGTAGACCGGATCAAGTCCGACGCAAACATGCTTCTCTTCAGCCCACTTTGCTTCAATCATTTCCATAAAGATGGCCATGTCAGCCTCCTCTTGCTAGATCTCCGACACAATGCCGAAACTTGGTTGAAATTGGTAACGAGCTAGTGCTCTGATGACTATAAAAGACATCAACACAGCCTACTCCTTTTTGGCATTTCCGTAAAGACACACTCTTCTTCAAACAAAAAAGGCGGCTGTGGTGTACTATTGTACTTTCCACTGCCGCCTCATGTTTCTCGCTTTGCGAGGTTTCGTTTAGGCTTCGACAAGCTTACCGAAGTGCGCCAGGATTTCAACGTGGCAAAACACCCGAATATGCGAAACATCGAAGCGTGTATTGCCCTGATCTGCCCGTTCGGAAAATAGTGACACAGTGCCCAAAAACTTGGCGCCATGCCCGCTGGCAAAGGCCTGCACAGCTGGAGGTAAAAGATCTGACTCATTCATAGTCAGCATCACCAGCTTCTTGCCCTTCAGAAATGACCTGTCAAAATAGGAGCGCATAGCAGGATGGATATAGTCTTTGGCAGCACCGTCTCCGAAAGGCTGCGCCGCTACTGCCAAGAGAGGCAAGCTCTCCTGTGCAGTTCCAAACGCCACCAGGACATCCGCCTCACGAAGAACGGGTACCCTTTCCATAGCTTGCCGACATGCCAAGGCTGCGTAGCCAAGGAGCTCTCCACTGTTCCCAAACGTCTTATCTGTGAAGACTCTCCCTCCAGCGACACTGATAACGCCCCTTTGGAGGGCAAGCTCAAGAAATTTTTCACGGTATTCCATGATACTCTACCCTTCTCCATTGAGTGCCGGCAGATTACAGACACTGCATAGGTTGAATAATGAAATATTCTCTACTCAAAATTGGTAACGAGCTATTGCTCTGATGCCCAAAAGCGGCATCCAAACAGCCTACTCCTTGCTATTAGAAAAGTCAAAAGAAAAAGACGGGTCCACGCGCTGCGTGTTCCCGCCTTTTCAGGTACCATCGTCGAGGGTTACCCGGGCAAACGATACTCCCGTCCTTCATCGATAGATGGCTCCTCAACTGATTTCTTGTCAGGAATCACCTGCGGGCCCAAGGGGACATAATTGGTTGTCCTCCCAAAGTCCACACAATCTTGGACAACCGTGAGGATATGCTTCCTCACTTCCGGTTGTGCACCTTCTTCATTTTCATTTTGTGTCATTAGCTTTTCCTTTTCATCTTTCTTGGTGTTGCCACAAGAACATCTGGGAAATACTGATACATTTTTCGAAGATCTGGCAATGTAGAAACAGAAAGCGTCCCTCCACCGCCTTGTACCGATAGAAAATGTCCTTGCCCAATATGAAGAGCTGCATGCCCAAAAGCCCGTCGTCTCTCATCGGCCAGAAAAATAAACTGTTGTCCTACAATACCCCATATTGGAGCCTTCTTGATATCCCAGAAATGAATCAGATATTCTTTCGAATGTAATGGTAGTTCAGCTGCCAAACTTGCAAAAGCATAGCAATCAAACTGTTCATCTTGCAGTGCGTGATATTCTCGCAAGAATTTCCTGACCGCAGATTCAAAGTTAGTAGG
Organism: uncultured Bdellovibrionales bacterium; assembly: GCA_964649305.1. Classification (GTDB taxonomy): domain Bacteria; phylum Patescibacteriota; class Minisyncoccia; order Moranbacterales; family UBA1568; genus UBA1568. Next base: position 2,124 of record CAZYOT010000033.1, on the reverse strand, counting down.
CAAAAAAAGTGGGGCCCAGCCGTACCAACGTTTAATGTAGAAAATGATATTTTCGTTCAAATCCGAATAATTCCCATCATCCAGTGGCACAGCATGTGTACCAACAAGAAGTGGAAAATCGTAGACCTGAAATCCTCCCTCGTACTGAGTGAGGATTTTCTCTGGCGCTATATAAATGTCCATGAAACTTCCCTACCTCAGTTGTCAAAAAACCAATACCCTAATTTCATCAGCCTAGCCTACCGTCTTGTTCCAAAAAAGTCAAAAGAAAAAGACGGGTCCACGCACTGCGTGTTCCCGTCCCTTTAGTCTTCCCCAATGACCAGAGTTAGGTCATTCTAGTTTACTTACTGGCCTCTGCGGTGGAACAAAGACTCCAGACTTGGTATTGGCTTTCAGATAAGCTGCCGCTTCTTCTTCGGTCACCACCCGAATGATCGGTACCGAAAAATTACTGTTCTTGGCCTGGACAAACATCGGCGAATAGAGCATTACTGCACCGACACATACCCCGAGATGTTGGTTGATGAGTTCGATAGCGCCGGAAAGCTGTATATGATCTTCCGTGGTGCCGATGATAATAAACTTTTCATCAGTGACCACCCCATGCTTGTGACGTTCATATTGGTGATACGTGGTGTAGTGCACGAAACGCCGACAATCACCGCCATGAAAAGCTTGTGCTGCCAATGACAAAAGCGGGTAGGCCGGACTGTCGAAAGCAACGAGCGACCGTGCCGCATAAAATTCAGGGTAAGCTGAGCTACTCATGATCTCCTGACAGGCTCGTGCCGCCAAATTGGCAGCATGAGCATTGCCGTCAAAATATGGATCCAGATAGAGACTCTGACCCTCTCCTTGCTGCCGGATAATACCGGTCTCAAAGGCCAGGTCGAGAAAGCGCTTACGATACTTGGACATGTGTCACTCCCTTGGTTATGACAAAAAACTATAATGCGATTTCGCATCAGCCTAGCCTACTCTTTTACTGGCCAATCGTCAAACTCTCTGTATTTCTCTTATATTTTAGCTACCTCCCCTAACGTCTATACACTAACAACTAGATCCTCCTAGAATCATAGGCCCAATGGAGAAGCGACTGACGCTGCTTTGGTCGACAATGTATATCACCAGGGTGACAGTTCAAGCCTACCTGAGACAAGTGTCGTCTGTAGGCTACCCAACGCTTTATTTGCCTGGCGTCATCCTCGTGCCTACGCCCCAGATAATAGCGACAGTACCAGAGAAACCAGCCCAGTGGGTCATCTCTATGGATCCAGCCTTTAGCCTGCCACACTTCTCGTGGCTGACTGGCATTGATACCAAAGTAGTTAAGCTGCTTCTCTAGTTTTCCAGAGGCAGAAAACTCCACTCCCTCAAACCAATCTCGAGGAAATTCCCTTGGGATACTCATAAAATAGGCTCCACCAAAAACACCCAGGCTCAGCATCTCTTTGGGTGTCAGATCTGGGCGAAAGCTGGGGTCAAAATTTTTACCCTCCGGCTCTGTAAGGGTATACGTATAGCCAGATTGGTAATCCTCGGTAACAGTAATACTTCTAGTCTTCATTTCTTTATCCCAAGAAGCTAAATATCTTGATTTTTTCCTTCACCACTTCTTTGACTTCTTCTTCTACCTTGGCTAAATACTTATACGGTGACACTTCTTCATCCTGAAGATTTTCTTTGAGAGCCTGTTTGTACGCTACACGAATCTCAGTATTCACATGCACAATCACTACCCCTTGTTTAATACAGGCTTGGATATCCTCTTTGGTATTACCTGATGCTCCATGAAGCACCATCGGTACTCCAGTAGCGGCCAAAATTTCTCCTACTCGCTTACTATCAAGCTCTGGGTCTGGCACATCTTTGAGCATGCCATGTACATTACCTACTGCCGGAGCAATGAGATCAGGCTTGACTGCATCAACAAAATTTTTAGCATCTTCTGGTGTGGTCATCTGTAGCCCTTCCGGCAAGACATCTAATATCTTCGATGACTGTCCGATATAACCAAGCTCTGCCTCGAAAAGCACATCTGTACCATTGGTCTGATTATACTGAGTGACAAATTCTCGACAACGAGTAGCTTCTTCTATGTTTTTCTCTAGGTCCCCTCCA
>CAZYOT010000032.1:8780-11023 GCA_964649305.1 uncultured Bdellovibrionales bacterium | reverse complement strand
AAGCCAAAAAATGTTAGTATAGGTGAGCTTGGAGAGGAGATCGCTTGCCGATATCTCAAGGATAAGGGGTACAAAATTTTGATGAGAAATTTCTCTAACAGGCGAGGTGTGCGTTTGGGGGAGATTGATATTATAGCCTCTCAAGGGAAATGTATAGTTTTTGTAGAGGTCAAGACACGAAGACAAGGATCGCAAGAGGCCTTGCCTCCTGAGGCAAATATCAATAGGACAAAGCTTCATAGGCTCCAAAAGATTGCAGAGATTTACCTCAAGGAACAAAGACAAGAGCGCTCTCCTTACAGATTTGACGCAGTCAGTGTCCTTTATGATGAATTTGATAAAAGGGCTTTAATAAAGCATATAGAAAGTATTTTTATTTAGACAAAACTCTATATTTGAAGTATACTAGAGGTAATTGATAATAAAACTATGACATATAGCAACGATTTTCTCGCAGAAGTAAAGGCAAAGTTGATAGAAGAAAAAGACAGACTAGAAAAGGAGCTCTCGCGCTTTGCTAAGGCAAATGAAACAGAAGGAAGCTACACAACTACATTTCAAGATATGGGTTCTGATGAAGATGAACAGGCTTCTGAGGTAGAACAGTATGTAGATGATATAGCCTTGGAGTCAAACCTTGAGGCACAACTAAAAGATGTGTTGGATGCTCTTGTAAAAATTGAGACTGGTAATTACGGTGTGTGTGAAGAGACGGGAGAGATGATTAGTGAAGAAAGACTACGCGTCTATCCTCAGGCCAGAACAGTAGTCAAAGCTTAGTTATGCAAATCGGTAAAATGGGGCTTCTTTTGGGAGCCTTTTTACTTTTCATATTTTTGATAGGTGTACGGACCCTTCTTACTGGAGCATATTTTTGTAATCAAGGAATTGGTTTTGGGCTTTTACCTGATGCTCGATATTTTTTGGGGGTAGAGGTGTTGTTGATGGGAGTAGTAGGAATGCTTCTGTATCGAAGTCAGCGTTTTTCGGAGCGGATACTTTTTAGTATACTTTTGGTAGGAGGTGCAGCAAATATTTTTGAGAGGCTTTATTTTGGGTGCGTCTTGGACTACCTGACTATCCCTATTATAGAAAGTCATATCAATGGAGCGGATGTACTCATTTCGATAGCGCTTATACTATTACTGTTTTCTCCCAGTAAAAATGACGTATAGTAATAAACTATGTCAGCTAGGCTTTATTCAGCAGCTGTAATTGGTATAGAGGCAGTCAGTGTAGAGGTAGAGGTGGATGTCCTCTCCCAAGGACTGCATAATTTTACGTTGGTCGGCTTACCTGATCAGGCCAACAAAGAGTCTCGAGAGAGGGTTAGCGCGGCTCTGAAGAATAGTGGCTTTAGACCACCACATCAGCAGGGAAGAATCACTGTTAATCTAGCGCCGGCAGATCTACCAAAAAATTCACCGATCTATGATGTACCTATTGCCCTAGGTATTCTCTTAGCTACTGAACAGTTAGCTTTTGTAGCAGATAAAAAGCTTTTTGTGGGGGAGCTCGCACTTGATGGTAAGATACGCAAAGTCAGTGGGATACTAGCCATTGCTCTTTTTGCTCAAAAGGCTGGTTTTGAAGAGGTGTATATCCCAATGGACAATAGTCATGAAGTAACCATGCTTGAGGGTATCAAAATTTTCCCCGTAGAGACCTTTACCCGCCTAGTCCGCCATCTAAAAGGAGAGCAGGAGCTCAATCTTTTAGTCAGAGAAATGCCACTACAAGACAAAAAGGTATACAGTTATGACATGGAGCATATTCGGGGTCAGGAGCAGGCAAAACGAGCCTTAGAGGTGGCTGCAGCCGGAGGGCACAATATTCTCTTTGTAGGACCACCAGGCTCAGGCAAAACACTCTTGGCCAAAACCTTGCCGAGCATTCTTCCCTCCTTACAATTTGAGGAGCGTCTAGAAGTAATGAAGATATTTTCAGTGGCTGGTAAGATACATAAAGACTTCGCTCAGTTTGAAAGACCATTTCGTGCTCCACACCATTCAGCAAGTGCTGTGTCACTCATAGGCGGAGGTAGCTATCCACGTCCAGGGGAAATAAGCCTTGCCCATAGAGGAGTACTTTTCTTAGATGAATTTGCTGAGTTTCCTCGCGGTGTACTTGAGAGTCTACGCCAACCTCTAGAAGAAGGCATAGTGAGTGTTTCTCGGGCCAAGGGTTCTATCGAGTTCCCCGCCCGCTTGATGCTTATCGCTGCTATGAATCCTTGCCCGTGG
>CAZYOT010000032.1:5641-8770 GCA_964649305.1 uncultured Bdellovibrionales bacterium | reverse complement strand
AGAGCGTCTTTGTGCTTGCTCACCATTTCAAGTAGAACGTTATCGCCAAAAGGTCTCTGGACCGCTCTTGGATCGTATTGATCTGCATATAGAGGTACCCAGACAAAAGATAGAAAAGCTTCAAGATGAACGAAATGGCGAATTAAGTAGTATAATTCAGGGACGCGTAGAAAGGGCTCGCATCAAGCAAAAAGAACGCTTTGGTGAAGAGTCTATCCATATGAATGCAGAAATGTCGAGTGAGCAAGTGAGAAAGTACTGTGTTTTGACAGATGAAGGCAAAGAGGTGCTGCGCTTGGCTGTAGAAAGATTGAGACTATCAGCTCGTGGATATATGCGTATTTTAAAGGTAGCACGCACTATTGCTGATTTGGCAGGGAGCGATTCTTTGGAAGTAGAGCACCTGGGAGAGGCTCTTCAGTACCGTTTTAATGATTAGTGTTTAGATCTCCTATGAGAAAAATTGTCGGTCTTATATTTCTCGGTTTTTTTCTGATTCTTGTCTACAGTATTTATCCCCAAAATACCGAAAGAGTTTTTGAAAGTAAATCAAATATCCGCTTGATTGATGAAAATCAAGAGGTATTTTTGGCTGTCTCAAAAGCTGATACGGTGGAGCATTTCTTACAGGAACAAAAAGTCAGCTACAGCCAGGCAGATGCTATTTTTCCTGGACTTGAGACGAGACTGGCTTCTGGTATGACTATTTATCTCAATCACGATAAGGAGGTTATTCTCAATATGGATCAAAAAAATGAGCCGGTGCATACACAGGCAAAGACAGTAGAAGAGTTACTGACCGCAAGAGCTGTTGTACTTGATGAGGATGATATGGTGGAGCCATCTTTAGAAACAGGTATTTCTCAAGGTAGTGTGATTCGGATAATACGCGTGGTGGTCTCAGAAGAAACAGAGGAAAAGCCCATTGCTTATAAGACAGAGACAAAGGAAGATGATACGCTTTCATGGCGCAAAAAAGAAGTGGAACAAAAGGGAGAAGCAGGTATTCTTGCCACGGTGATACGCGTGGCGCGTCATGATGGTAAGGAAGTCAGTAGAAAAATTTTGGAGAAAAAAATCACCAAAGAGCCGGTCACGGAGATTATTCGCCAAGGCACTTTTGTCAAAACAGGTAAAAGTCATTCGGGTGCAGCTTCGTGGTATGCTTATACGGGCACACTGTCAGCCGCCAATCCATGGTTGCCATTGGGTTCGTATGTAAAGGTTACCAATACAGACAATGGAAAGAGTGTTATCGTGAAGATAAATGATAGAGGACCCTTTGGTGGTGGAAGGATTATAGATTTAGATAAGGTCGCTTTCGAGAAGATTGCATCCTTAGGTCAGGGTGTGGTACACGTCAAAATGGAAGAGATTACTAATTAGCAATGTTTATGGATAAAATAAAGGCTAAAAAGTCACTGGGCCAAAATTTCTTGGAAGAGGCTTCTATAGTAGAGCGGATTATAGCCGTTAGTCAGGTCTCTCGGGAAGATGTGGTTGTAGAAATTGGTCCTGGCATGGGCGCGTTGACATTTCCTCTTTTGGAAAGGGTCAAAAAAGTCATTGCTGTAGAGGCTGATGAGCGTTTTATTGAACTTTTAGGCGAAAAAAAGGCCACTAATTTGGCGTTGTATCAGGGAAATATACTCGATATTAATATAGGGGCTATTTTGGCTGATGAGATTGATGAACAGGAAAAATATCAAGTCATTGCTAATATTCCCTACTATATTACCGCACCTATTATCCGTCTTCTCCTTTCTCTTCCTAAGCAGCCTGAGCAAATTATTCTCATGGTGCAGGATGAGGTAGCTGAACGTATCACGGCGGAGGCTGGCGCTATGAGTCTTCTAAGCATTATGGCTCAGTACTATGCCAAGACAGAAAAACTCTTCTTTGTCCCCAAAGAAGCTTTTGATCCAGTGCCTAAGGTGGACAGTGCTATTATTCGTCTTATTCCACAGAAGGCTTTTGACAAAGAAGAGGATAGGCGTTTTTTTCGAGTAGTGAAGGTAGGCTTTCAGGCTAGACGAAAAACCCTAGTCAATAACCTGCGAGGGGCCTTTGGTTTGGATAAAGAAACGATTGAAAAATTACTGGGAGCACGAGCACTCACTCTTGATATTCGTGCTCAGGCATTGACTCTCGATGACTGGCGATGGCTTGTCGATCAGATATCAAATCTTGAAGAAAAGAAGGAGGGCTAAGAGACAACCGTAGAGAAAGAGCAGTGAAAAGAAAAGAAAAGAAAAGCGATAGTAAGAGAAGAAGCTCGTTTTATCCGAAGTCCCTTTTTGAATAATAATGTAGGCGAGAGTCGCAGCTATAAGACCAAGAAGCAGAAAAGAAGGCTGATTGAGAATCAAGGGACTCAGCGCAAAAATCACAAAAATGAGTCCACCAAGCACAAGCTTGGCGAGATCTTCTCCTAGAATAACCGGCAGAGTAAACACTTTATCCTTGGCGTCACTAGGGATATCTTTGAAATCTTTGAGGCTCAGACTGATGGTGAGGGCAAGTAGAAGGTAAAGGATGAGAACAGTAGGGAGGGTGTGAAGAGACTTGCTTTCACTCTGTGTGATATAGCCTAGAGCGAGGATAAGAATATTGGCAAAAGCAGCGAGGGCAGTAGCAAGAAGCGGAAAACGTTTGAGGCGGAGCGGTGGGGCAGAGTATACGTAGGCCAGTACCTGATAGAGAAAAACCAGAATGAGCGCGGTTGGACTAACCATGCCCGCAAAGAGGAGAATAAAGAAAAAGAAGATAATGCCGTAGCTGAGATAGGTACTCTGATTGATTACATTTTTAATTAGGGGTCGGTTTGAATTGGTGATGGTATCAATATGTGTATCATGAATATCATTGAGGATGACTGAGGCGAGCCAGGAAAGGACGACGCTTTGGATAAGGAGAAGATAGGTGAGGATTGAAAAAAGAGACAAAGAAAGAGCTGTTTCTTCAAAGTGCCAAGCAAGGAGTGAGCCAAGGAGGAGAAGTCCTCCGTGATAGAAAACCTGTGGAAAACGAGCGTTTTGGTAAAGGGCGATAAAATGTGCCTTACGTTCTTGCCAAAAAAGCAAAATCAGTAACAGATGTTCCTAATTTGAATACTGATAAACAAGAAAT
>CAZYOT010000032.1:0-5631 GCA_964649305.1 uncultured Bdellovibrionales bacterium | reverse complement strand
AGTAACATAGTCACAAAATAAGCGTAAAAAAGACTCATCTTGATATTGAGGACACTACGGACATCGGTCATCTCACGATTGAGAATGGTTTCTGGGGTGAGAAAAAGTTGAGCTACATGAATATCAGCGACGTGCAAAAGACCCAAAGAAGGAGTCATGAGAATAAGAGTAAGCCAAGAAGGGAAAGTACCCAAAACAAAAAAGAGGGAATAGGTGAGCCACAAAGCCAGTAGTGAGCGTTTTTTGGAGCGTGTCTTGTAGTAGGTATAAAAAGCGCTACCAAACGTCATCAGGACAACTTCGAAACGCACTCCATATGTGATACCGATACGAGGACTATCACCAAAAAGAGTAAGATAGCGCCAGAAAAGTCCTTTTAGGCCATCAAATTCGTAGAAACTCCAAAAGTTTTGTCCCTGAAAAATCCAGGTATCAATAACAGGTGGTAAAAGAATAATGAGAAAGCCAAAAAGGAGGACATTACTCACCTGTAAGAGAGAGCTCTTAGTAAGGTAGCGGAAGAGAATAATAAAAAGCAGTAAGGCCAAAAGAAAAAAGAGGAAGGTGTGCGTAAACTCAAAAAAGAGAAAAGTAAAGGGCTTCTGACTAAAGCTACCGAGAGCAGCCTCAACAGTAAGACGGAGCATAATGATACACAAAAAAGCACCACCGAAAGAAAGGAGGCTTTGGGGAGTATTTTCAATTGTCTGCAAAAAAAGAAGAAATTTTTTCCACATAGTATACTAATAATACCATAACTAAGGGCACAGTATTAGAAATAGGCTGGAGTATGTTAGACTGGCAAAGCTGTAAAATACAAATATATGGATAAGCCGTTTTGGCAAAAAGGACTTAATAGCGAACAGGAAAGAGCCGTCAAACAGACCGAAGGGCCTGTTTTGATATTGGCAGGAGCTGGCTCAGGTAAAACCAAGACTTTGACACACCGGATAGCCTACCTGATGGCAGTCAAAAAAGTGCCTGCCCACAACATTTTGGCAGTGACATTTACCAACAAGGCTGCCCAGGAAATGCGAGAGCGTATAGAAAAACTTTTAGCAGAAGCAGGAGATGGAGTCTTACAGGGAGGGGCTCGTCCACATATGGGAACATTTCATACTCTTTGCGCTCGTATACTCCGCAAAGAAATTAGTGTTCTTGGTTATGATCAGAATTTTCAGATTTTCGATGATCAGGATCAGCAATCTTTGATGAAGCAGGTAATGAAGAAACTTGATGTGGACTCTGATCAGGTGCGACCACGCTCACTGATGGAGGCTATTTCTCGAGCCAAGAATGCCTTTCTTGACGAGGAAGCCTATCGCTTACAAATAGGCAGTTATTTTGAAGAAATAGTAGCCAATGTCTATACCGAATACCAAAGGGAGCTTAAGCGTCATAACGCCCTCGACTTCGATGATTTGATTCGTCTGGCGGTAAAAATTTTTCAGGAGAATGAGCAGGTGCTCGCTCACTATCAAAATCTTTTCCGTTACATTATGGTAGATGAGTATCAGGACACCAACTATCCACAGTATTTATTTATTCATCTTCTAGCCAAGAAAGAAAAAAATGTTTTTGTCATTGGAGATGATTACCAGTCTATTTACGGTTGGCGTCAGGCAGATATTAGAAATATTTTGAATTTCGAAAAAGACTATCCAGATGCAGCTGTGATCACTCTTGATCGTAATTATCGATCAACACAAATAATCCTTGATGCGGCTCAGGGAGTGATTGCACGTAATCGTGATCAACGACACAAACAATTGTGGACTGAGATCAAAGAAGGAGAGCTTGTGTCAGTGTGTCAGGCCAGCGATGAGGAAGCAGAGGCTCGTTTTGTGGCAGAAAAAATCACTGAGGCCAAAGCACAAGACCTACCTTTTAATCGTTTTGCTGTTTTGTATCGTACCAACGCTCAGTCACGAGCCCTAGAAGAAGCTTTTTTGCGTCATGCTATACAGTACCGCATCATTGGAGGAGTGAAATTCTATCAGCGTAAGGAAATCAAGGATATGGTGGCCTACGTACGTTTTCTGCAAAACCCCAAAGATGGTCTAGCCTTAGAGAGAATTATCAATGTCCCTAAACGTGGTATTGGTAAAGCAACTCTGACAAAGTGGCAAGATGAGGCACGTATGCGTGAGGTGAATCTACTGGACACTGCCTATGCAATGGCAGAAGAAAAAAGTATTCAAATCAATAAGGCCAAAAGCATGACGGCTTTTGCAGATCTCTTTTTGGCTTGGCGTAACTTGGTGCAGTCAGGCACGATTAATTTTTCTCTTTTACTGCAAAAAATTGCAGACGAAAGTGGATACCTCCGTTCTTTAGAAGACGGTACTCCTGAGGGGGAGGTGCGCAAAGAAAATGTCCAAGAACTTTTTTCGGTGGCTGAGAAATTTAAGAATGAAAAGCTAGAGACAGCTCTAGAGCTTTTTCTGGAAGAAGTTGCTCTAGCATCAGATACGGATGAATTGGCAGCTGAGGCAGATGCGGTCCAAGTAATGACAGTGCATAGTTCTAAAGGATTGGAATTCCCAGTGATTTTTATTGTGGGTCTAGAAGAGGGGATTTTTCCGCACTCAAGGAGCGCTCTCTCACCTCAGGAAATGGAAGAGGAACGCCGTCTCATGTATGTGGCTCTGACGAGAGCTAAGGAGAAAATATTTTTGTTGAGCACAGAGAGTCGTACGCTGTATGGCAGTACGCAGATTAATCCCCGGTCACGTTTTATTGATGAAATTCCTAGTCACCTAGTAGTAGAGGAAGATTTCTTTCATGGAGGCATGCTGGCTAAACAAAAGAAATTTTATGGAGGGAGTACCTATTTTCCAGCCAGTCCGAAGAAACAAACGTTTATGACTGCGCCCAAAAAAACCGAAGAGGCAAACTTTGAGAGTACTCCTTCAGCAGATTTACGTCCGGGAGATATGGTAGAGCATCCTCAGTTTGGGGGAGGACTAATCATGAGTCTGGATGGTACCCTGGTGACTATTGCTTTCAAAAAAGCAGGGGTGAAGAAAATGATGCTCGGAGTGGCTCCTTTGAAAAAAATCTAAACTGATTTTTTGCGAGAAGTGTGGAAACTCTTATGAACTTCTTTGAGGCGTTCGTTGGTGATATGAGTGTAGATTTGAGTGGTTGTAATAGAAGCATGTCCGAGCAGTGATTGGACACTTCGGATATCTGCCCCATTGACTAAGAGGTCGGTAGCAAAGCTGTGTCGCAAGGTGTGAGGATGAACATCTTTTACGATACCGGCTTTTTTGGCGTAGTGTTTGACCAGTCTTTGAATACTTCTTGGGGTGAGGCGGAGACTTTCTCGCTTGCTGTTTTGGGTATTGACCAGACCTTTTTTGGGATAGGCTACAAAGAGGGCGGGGTCGACATCTATACGTTTAGCGAGGTAGTTTTTGAGAGCTACCTTGGCTTCTTCGGAAAGGAAAACAATACGGAGCTTATTGCCTTTGCCACGGACACTAAATTCATCTTTATCAAGGTTGACTTGATCTCTATTGAGATTGGTGAGTTCAGAGACGCGGAGCCCAGAAGAAAACAGAAGCTCTAGAATAGCCTGATCTCGCAGAGCTCGAGGAGTGTCTCCGTGGGTAGCTTCAAGTAAGCGTACTACCTCATCGATTTCTAGGAAGTCTACTTGGCGGTCTGGGACTTTACCAATCTCTACTTTTTCTGGAGCCAGTACTGGGATATCATTTTTGGCGAGGTATTTGAGAAACGTACGGATCACAATAGCGTGGTAGGCTTGAGTATTTTTTTTGAGGGTATTGCCGAGGACGGTAGTCTTGCGGTTAAGGTAGATGCGGTAAGAGCGGATTTTTTCGGCTGTGATCTCTCTCGGACGAGTGATTTCAGCCCAGACAATAAACTGATCCAGTACAAGTTTGTAGTTGGCTAGGGTTTTTTCTGACCGATTGAGTTCAATTTCAAGGTGTTCTAGGAACTCTTTGGCTAGGAGCTGTATTTCAGAGAGTGGTTTTTTGGTTTTTTCCATAGTGTCCTCTAGTATAGCATAAAAATGGCTTAAACTATTATAATTTTACTTTAAATAAGCCATTTCCAGGAAAAAATGCTTGACCATTATCTGTCCGAAGGCTATAATTGCTATTGTAAAAATTAGGGTAAAAGACTATGGATAGCCGATTGGAGCTTTTGTGAAGCCCTGTCTATCCCACTCTTTTTCCAACTGAAAGGCGCGAGTTATTCGCAATTTTTCTCACAATTCTTTAGAAAAACCAGAGTCTCCAGAAGAGATAGCTGCTTTTCATGAAGGGAAAAGGCCCTCTGTCAAAGAGCGCCTCAGGGAGCTGCATACCAAAAGTCATTCTTGGCAGTATCACTTCCTTACCTTCCTCAAAAATGTATCGGGTTATAGAGTAGTACGAGTTTTCCGTAATTACTCAGCTTTTTCTATTGTAGCTTCTAGCGCTCTCATGGTATCAGCAAGTAACTTTGCTCAGGGTCAGGGCAACGAGAGTTTTCTATTGGGATACATAGGGGAGGATCAGAGTGCGCAGGTAGAATCAGCACAGAAAAAGCGCTTTGCTCTCAAAGAAACAGGCAAAAACCTGGCTCTTGTGCCACTAGCCGATGCTGGTACCGGTGTGGATCCCAATGAAAAAGATGACACGTCTTTGTTTGATGTAGAGGCCTCTGCTTTTGAAAGTCAGGTGGTCTTGTCATCCAATACGACAAATATAGCTAAAGATCCAGAAGAAGAAGGAGGAGTAACTCTCTATACAGTAGAAGATGGAGATACAGTAAGTGGTATCGCAGCGAAATTTGGCATTACCGTCAACACTATTTGGTGGGCCAATGATTTTGATAATGTCGATGAGATTAAGCCAAATGACCAGATCTTTATTCTCCCGGTAGCTGGACTGACGCACATAGTCAAGAATGGAGAAACGATCGACAGCATTGCTAGTCAATATAAGGCAGATAAGGAGAAGATTATTGCTTTTAACTCACTGCCAGCTAATGGAGAGGTAGAGTCTGGCGCTTCTATCGTGATACCGGATGGTAAAAAAGAAGAGGATAAGAAGACTGAGACAAAACCTGCTGATCAAAATGGTCTCACTCGAAGGCAGTACGCTAATACGAGCGGTGGTACAGCTGAGGTGAGTGATATCTCAGGCTTTAGAACTCCCCAAGGAAGAGCGGGAGCTGGACACAGGTTCCCATATGGTTATTGTACGTGGTATGTAGCCAAGAAACGCTACGTGCCCTGGGGTGGTAATGCCGGTACATGGCTCTATAATGCTAAAGCTCAAGGCTATAGAACCGGCAAGGCTCCAGCTGCTGGTGCTATTGTAGTCACTACAGAAAACCGCTATTACGGACACGTCGCCTATGTAGAAAAAGTAAGCGGTGGGACTATTACGGTCACAGAGATGAACTATGCTGGTTGGGGCAAGACAAGTAGACGAAATCTACCTGCCAATAGTCGTGTAATTAAGGGCTACATCTACTAAACTTTAGAAGTATATTCTTGATATAGAAATTTCAGGATGCATTGCAAAAAATTACGGTTGAGCATCTTGAATGGAAAAGGCCTGTCGGTAGGCAGGGGCTGGGAAAAACACTTGTTTTTACCGGGGCGGAGAG